>CAYMHW010000060.1:0-13847 GCA_964390365.1 uncultured Comamonadaceae bacterium
GCTGTGGTTTTTCGCGGCCGCGCGAATGAGCGCAATCCCGCCGATGTCGATTTTCTCCACGATGGCATCGCGTTCCGCCCCCGAAGCGAGCGTCGCTTCGAACGGGTACAAATCCACGATGACGCAATCGATGTTCGGCAAGCCGTATTCCGCCATTTGTTCCACATCGCTCGCCAACCCCCGCCGACCCAGGATGCCCCCGAACACCTTCGGATGCAACGTCTTCACGCGGCCTCCGAGAATGGACGGGTAGTCGGTCAGCGATTCCACGGGCACCACTTCGCCGCCCATCGCTTCGATGGCGGATTGCGTGCCTCCGGTGGAATAAATGGTCACGCCCAACCGCTTCATTTCAGCGACAATGGGCTCGAGGCCCTCCTTGTGAAAAACGGAGATGAGGGCCGATTGGATGCGAACTTCGGACATGGAGTGGGGTTTGAGGCCGCAAAGCTACGATGTTCCTTCGAGTTGGCGCGGGGGAAAAGCGTAGCTTTGGGCATGCTTTGGATGCGCTTGCTTCGGGAGAGTTTTCTGTTCGCTTGGTGGGCGATTTGGGCGAACAAATTGCGGACTTTTTTGTCCCTCCTCGGGGTGATGGTCGGCATCTTCATGATTTCCGCGGTGTTCACCGTGGTGGACTCGCTGGAGGACAATTTGAAGGACACGTTCAACATGTTGGACGAGGACGTGTTGTTTGTCCAAAAATGGCCCTGGGCCGCCGGCGGCGACTACCCCTGGTGGAAATACGTCCAGCGCCGTGAACCCTCCCAGCGCGACATGGAGGCCCTCGCCGCGCGCATGCATTCGGCCCAAGCCCTCACGTTCCAATCGGGCGCCCCCATGCCCATGGAACAGGGCAACAACCGCATCGAGTCGAGCCGCATCGCCGCCGTGACGCACACCTATCCCGAAGTCATTTCACTGAAGATTGAACGAGGTCGGTTCTTCACCGAAGCGGAGGGCCGCGCCGGTCGGCCCGTGGCCATCGTCGGCGCCGAAATCGCGGCCGCGCTATGGGGCCGGTCGGACGTGGTCGGCGAAACCTTCACCATCCGCGGCCGCAAGCTCGAGGTCATCGGCGTCTTTGAGCGCGAGGGCGCGTCCATTGTTTCAGACGGCATGGACCGCGTGGCGATGTTGCCCATCGATTTCGCGCGACGGGTCATGGACGTGGAAAGCGGCGGCGGCGCCATCCTCATCAAGGCGGCCGCCGGCGTGAGCAACGAAGCCCTCGCTGATGAGATCGTTCAGCACTTCCGCGCGGTGCGTCGCTTGCGTCCGGAAGAGGACGACGACTTCGCCATCAACCAAGTCGACATGCTGTCCTCCATCATCGACGGCATCTTCGCCCAGTTCGAAATCGGCGGGTGGTTCATTGCCATCTTCGCCATCCTCGTCGGCTGCTTCTCGATTGCGAACATCATGTTCGTCTCGGTGCGCGAACGCACCCGCATCATCGGTGTCCAAAAGGCCATCGGGGCGAAGAGCACCTTCATCCTGACGCAATTTCTGTTCGAGGCGGTGGCCTTGTGCTTGTTCGGCGCCGGGTTCGCGCTGGTGGCCATCGAAGTCCTCATCGCCGTCGTCAACGCGCTGGACTTGGGCCTTCAGCTCGCCATTCGCCCGAGCCGCATCGCCGTGGCGGTGGGGGTGGCGGTGTTGTCCGGGTTGGTTGCGGGGTTGGCCCCCGCCCAAACCGCCGCGCGCATGGCCCCCGTAGACGCCATGCGCTCCAACGGCTGATCAGTTCTCTGCTTGGCGCTTCGCCTTCTTCAGCCCCATGTCCCAGCTGATGCCGGCGAGCACGCTCGAGGTGGGCATGGCCGTCGGCACGATTGTGGTGTTGACAATGCCGTCCGCATCGATGCTCACGTCGGTCACCAAATCCAACTCCCCGCTCGAGATGTTGGCGTAGCGAGCGAGGACGTAAAAACCTTCCGCCAACCGCAGACGACATCCGAAGCCCCAACCGTAGTTCCAAGTCGCCCCCCATTCAGGTACATCGAGGTTTTCGGATTTCAGCTTCTCATCAAGGGTTGCATTTTCAGTCGCAAACTCCGTGTTGAGCACCGCCGCTCGGCCGCCTGCGAATCCTTCGGCAAAGGGCTGGAACCACCCGTTGAAGGGCGACAACCGCAACACGTAATGTGCGGTCAGGTACTGGTTCCGTGCCCGCAACGTGCCATCCGTAAGGGTGCCGTTGTCGTCGATGGTCACCTCGGATTCCAAGGTGCCGATGGGTTGGTATGCCAAATCAATGCCCGACGCCAGCATGCCCTTCTCGCTCTTCTTGCGCCACTGCACCCCCGCACCCCACGTCGCCCCATCGAGCGAAACGTCCTGAACCGTGGTTCCCGATTGGTCCGATAATGCGAAGACGCTGAACTGTTTCTGCTTCTTTGCGGGCTCTTCTGCCCCGGGTGCTTGAGCGTGAGCCACTCCGCTCAACAGGCTCAGCATCAGCAGGCTGCCGGCCGCGGCAATCGTTTGCATTTTCATGGAATAAAGATAAGATGTTCTTACACAACGGAACAAACCCCGTGCCAAGTGTATCTTCGGGGCATGCGGAAGGTGTTGGTAACGGGAAGCGCAGGGCAGCTCGGCCGTCGCTTGATGGCCCAGGTCGCTGAGGACGCCGGAACGGTGGAGTGGGTCGGCCTCGATCGGGCGGGCCTGGACATCACCGATGAGCGCGCCGTGGAGGCCGCCATCTCCGCCATCAAGCCCGATGCCATCATCAATTGCGCGGCCTACACCGCTGTGGATCGGGCAGAACAAGAGCCGGAACGAGCGCTTGCGATCAATGCTGAAGGTCCGGGCAACTTAGCGCGGGCGGCCGCCGCTCACGGGGTGGATCTCCTCCACGTCTCCACGGACTACGTATTCGACGGGGAGCTCGAGGCCCCGTTGCGCCCGGAGCACCCCACGGGACCGCTCGGGGCGTACGGGGCTTCGAAACGCGCCGGGGAGGAAGCTGTATTGGCGGCCGGTGGGCGGACCTGGGTGGTCCGAATCGCTTGGCTGTATGACCCGTGGGGGCCGAATTTCCTGCACACCATGGTGCGGCTCGCGGAGTCGGGTCGGGCGCTCCGCGTGGTGGACGACCAGCACGGCACCCCGACGTCGGCGGTGGCGTTTGCGCGGGCGTTGCGGGCTTGGGCGGAAGAGCCAGGGCGGTGGGCGCCCGGAATTTGGCACTTCGGGCACCGCGGGGTGACGACGTGGTACGGATTTGCTCGGGCGATTTTTGAGGGCCTGGGCTTGGACGTGGACGCGAGCCCGTGCACCACGGCCGAATACCCCACACCGGCACGCCGACCGCGCCATTCGCATTTGGACCCTGAACCGTGGTTTGAGGCGGTCGGCGAATCCCCCGAAACGTGGCAGGCGGCACTGGCCGAATGCCTCGAACTCGTGCGGCAAGAGCGCCGTTCAACATGAACTTGAAGCAATCGAATTGAAGATGGACAACGTGGATTTGGAACAGCAGGTGCGCGCGCGCGCCGAGGAGTGGATGAAGGCGCCGTTTGACGCGGAAACGCAGGCGGCGGTGCGCGAACTCGTCGAGGCGGGCGGGGAGTCGCTGACCGAGGCGTTTTACACCGAGCTGGAGTTTGGTACCGGGGGCTTGCGTGGGGTGATGGGCGTGGGCACGAATCGCATGAATGCGTACACGGTGGGCCAGGCGTCCCAGGGTTTGGCCCGCTACCTGCTGAGCCAAATCCCAGCCGCCCAAGCCGCCATCGCCATCGCCCACGATTCCCGCCTGAACAGCCCGGAATTCGCCCGCGTCGCGGCAGAAGTCTTCGCGGCACACGGCATCAAAGCCTACCTCTACGACGGCCTGCGTCCCACGCCCCAGCTGTCCTTCACCGTGCGCGAACTCGGCTGCACCGCAGGCATCGTCCTGACGGCCAGCCACAACCCGAAGGAGTACAACGGCTACAAGGTCTACTGGGCGGATGGAGGCCAAATCGTGCCCCCGCATGACGCCGGCATCATCGCCGAAGTGCGGTCCGTCGCCCTCACCGAAATCCAGCGCGCCCCGAATTCCGAGCTCATCGTGCCCATCGGCGCCGAACTCGACGCGGCCTTCGAGCAATACGTGCTGGGCTTGCGCCTCGACGCCGACCTCATAGCAAACGGTTCGGACTTGAAGCTCGTCTACACGCCGCTCCACGGCACGGGCGCCGTTTCGGTCACCCCCGCCCTGCGCGCGGCCGGTTTCCGCAACGTGGCGGTGGTGCCCGAACAGGCCGAGCCGGACGGCCACTTCCCCACGGTGCACAGCCCCAACCCGGAAGAAGGCGCCGCGCTCGAAGCGGCCATCGCGCTCGCGAAGGCCACGGGCGCCCAGCTCGTACTCGGAACGGATCCGGACTCCGACCGCGTCGGCATCGCGGTGCGCCAGCCCGACGGCGCGTTCCGGTTGCTGAACGGCAACGAAACGGGGGCGCTGTTGGTGGATTATGTGTTGCGGGGTTTGGCCTCAGCCGGCCGCATGCCGGAGCATCCCTTCGTGGCGAAGACCATCGTGACCTCGGAGCTGATGGCGGAAATCGCCCGGCACCGCGGCATCGAAGTGGTCGAGACGCTCACCGGCTTCAAGTGGATCGCCGCGGCCATTCGCGAGCGGGAAGGGCAGTCGACGTTCGTGGTCGGCGGCGAGGAGAGCTACGGCTACATGATCGGCGACCGGGTGCGCGACAAGGACGCGGTGGCGAGTGCGTGCTTGATTGCGGAAGTGGCGCACGGGTGCGGCGGTGATTTGCTCGGCGAGTTGCGCCGGATTCACCAAGAGGTCGGCGCTTACAAGGAGGCGTTGGTGTCCCAAACCCTGCAAGGGCGCGCCGGCAAGCAGGCCATCGCGGACCGCATGGAGGGCTTCCGCTCGAACCCGCCGGCTTCGCTCGCGGGGGAGTCGGTGGTGGAGTTGCGGGATTTCCGGGATGGGGTGGTGCGGGATTTGGCCAGTGGGGCCGAGCGCCCGACCGGGGTGCCCGCTTCGAACGTCATCCAGTTCGTCACCGCGGAAGGCGCCATCGTCACCGCGCGACCGAGCGGAACCGAGCCGAAGATCAAGTTCTACTTTTCAGTGCGGGCGACGCCTGAGGCGGCCCGTTCGGATTACGAGGGCACGATGCGGACGTTGGAAGCGCGCATTGAGGCGCTCAAGGCCGCGTTCGTCTGATCACCGGTCCTTGAGCGCGTCGACCCCGTCGCGCAGGTTTTCCAAACCGTCTTCGGCTTGTTCGCGGGCGCGTTCGAGGAATCCTTTTTGGCTCATTTCAGGCACCAGCCAGGACGCCGCATCCGACACCACCGGATACAGCATTGTTTGCTTCACCTGCTCCTTCGGCAGCCATTCGTCTTTGCCGAAAGCCAGGTTGAGGAAGTAAATCGCCACGCTCAGGAGCAGCCCCATTTTTACCAAACCAAACAGCGCCCCCAACCCTTTATTCACCAACCCGAGCGCGACGAGGTCCACGGCCTTCTCGATGACTTTTCCGAGCAAGTACACGGCCACGAGCACCGCCGCGAAGGCGATGAGGAACCCGATGCCGTGCAGGGTGGACGCCTTCAGGTCCCACGAATCCGCGAGCGCATCGGCCACGCGATCGGCTCCGTAATAACCGGCAAACAAACCCGCTACCAAACCCACGAGCGTGGCAATTTCGATGATGAGCCCCTTGCGAAAGCCCCGCCAAGCCGCCAACAGCAAGGGGATGGCGAGGATGAGGTCGATGGCGCTCCACGTCATTTCTTCCATGGGATGAAGGTAAGCGAACTTTGTGGCCATCTTGCAGCATGCCCAACACCAAGCCCATGTTCACCCTTCGCCCCGCCACCGCCGCCGACGCCCCCGCCCTGCACGCCCTCATCGTGGAACTCGCCGTGTACGAGCGGGAACCGGATGCGGTGGAAGTGACGCCGGAAGACCTGGTGAAGGATGGATTCGGGGAGCGGCCGGGGTTTGGGGCGTTCGTGGTGGAGGACGAGGAGAACGGCGTCTTCGGGATGGCGCTTTACTATGAGAAGTACAGCACGTGGAAAGGGCGGTGCTTGTACCTCGAGGACTTGGTGGTGACGGAGTCCCAACGCGGGCGGGGTGCGGGATTGGCGCTTTTCAAGGCGGTAGCTTCCGTGGCGGCCACTCGGGGCTATCGGCGGATGGAGTGGCAGGTGTTGGAGTGGAACGAGCCGTCCATTGCGTTCTATCGCGGACTCGGTGCGGACCTCGATCCGACGTGGTGGAACGGCCGGCTCACCGGGGCAGCGCTTGCTGAATTCGCAAAGGATTGATGCCGGTCGGTTGGATTCGGAGATTTTTTTCTTAACATTGGCATGCCAGCGGATTGGTCTCCCTGGTGTGGTAGCGAACGACCGGTCCGGAAGGGGCGGGTTGTTCAGTTCAATGTCAAGTGGAGCGGGACGTCGTCCCGCTCTTCTTTTTTCATCGGAGTATAAAAAAAGCCACCGCTCAAGGGTGGCTTTTTTTCAGAACGAACCGATCGTCAGTATTCGTCTTCGTTGAAGAAGAAGTCCTCTTTCGAAGGGTAATCCGGCCAGATGTCTTCGATGGTTTCGAAAGCATCGCCTTCGTCTTCCAATTGTTGTAGGTTCTCCACCACTTCGAGCGGCGCACCGGTGCGCAGCGCGAAATCGATGAGCTCATCTTTCGTGGCGGGCCAAGGGGCGTCCTCCAAATAGGAGGCCAATTCGAGTGTCCAATACATGGCAAACGGGTTAGCGAATCATCGCGTTTTCAGCGCGCAAAAATAGACGAATGAACTTGCGATGCAAGTCCCTTTCGAATTCGATAACGAACGGCGGGTGAAAAAGGTTTCCCTGTGAACTCATTTGGTCCACAAAACCTCCTCAGTGCCTGTCTGCAAGCTCAGCCAGCGGCCCCAAACGAAGAACACATCGCTCAGGCGATTCAAGTAAGACGGGATGGTGCTCGGCACGTCGGCCACGCGCGCAAGGGCCACCACCCGGCGCTCAGCGCGGCGGCTCACCGTGCGACAGAGGTGCGCGGCCGCTACGGCGGGGTGGCCGCCGGGCAGGATGAAGGACCGCAGTTCCGGGAGCTGCGCGTCGCGTTCGTCCATCCACTGTTCCATTTCTTGGATGCGCGTTTCGGGGAGAGCGGGCAGGTGCTGGGCCATTTCCGGATCGACCGTGGCGAGGTGGCTGCCGAGGTTGAAGAGGTCGTTTTGCAAGGTGCGCAGCCACGGTCGGTCTTCCGAACAGGCCGGGTGCTCACCGAGCATGCCCAACACCGCATTCAGCTCGTCCAACGTGCCGTAGGCTTCGAGCCGCAAATCGTCCTTGTTCACTCGCTGGCCACCAAAAAGGGCCGTGGTTCCATCGTCTCCCGTCCGCGTGTAGATGCGCATGTCTGAATCTTTGTGAAGTCGAAATTAGGAACACGCTGGGGAATCCTACCTTTGGACTGGAAAAAACGACTGCATTGAACCGCACCACACCCGCTTCCGAGAAACAGCAGCGCTACGACCACGCGTACATGCGCATGGCGGCGGAGTGGGCGCAGTTGTCGCATTGCCAGCGCAAGCAGGTCGGGGCGCTCATTGTGAAGGACCGAATGATCATCGCAGACGGCTTCAACGGCTCGCCCTCGGGGTTCCCGAATCCGTGCGAGGACGAGGCGGGCGACACGCACTGGTACGTCTTGCATGCGGAGGCGAACGCCATCACGAAGTTGGCCCGATCGAACAACGCATCGGTGGGGGCCACGCTCTACATCACGCTGTCGCCGTGCCGGGAGTGCACGAAGTTGATTCACCAAGCCGGCATCAAGCGGGTGGTGTACCGGGATGCTTACAAGGACGTGAGCGGTTTGGCCTTCTTGGAAAGTGCGGGGGTGGAAGTGGTCCACCTGCCGGCAGTGGAACCCCCCATTGAACAGAGGACGGAACATGGCTGTTGAACCCTCCATGGAACCCCGAACCCGACCCTCGTGGACGCCACTGGCGTTCTCCGCCGTGCTGGTGCTCGGGATTTGGATGGGCATGGGCATGGAAAGCGGGGATGCCCGTTCGGCGTTGTTGGGGCGTGGCGGCGAGCGCGGGCGGTTGGTGCACGTGCTCGACCGCATCGAGGAGACCTACGTGGATCCGGTCATGCGCGAGGAGTTGGAGACCATTGCATTGGAGGCGATTTTGGCGGAACTCGATCCGCATTCTTACTACTTCAGCGAGGAGGAACTTG
This sequence comes from uncultured Comamonadaceae bacterium, assembly GCA_964390365.1. Taxonomy (GTDB): domain Bacteria; phylum Bacteroidota; class Bacteroidia; order Flavobacteriales_D; family Sanyastnellaceae; genus JALQTD01. Next base: position 8,233 of record CAYMHW010000060.1, read on the forward strand.
CGGCGATGGCAGAACCCATGGAGGGCAATTTCGAGGGCATCGGGGTGGAGTTCATCATCCAAAACGACACGCTGATGGTGCTCAATGCCATTGCCGGCGGGCCTTCGGAGGAGGCGGGCATCGCAGCAGGAGACCGCATCGTGCAGGTGGACAGTGTGGAGATTTCGGGGCCGGATTTGACGAATGCGGACGTGATGACCTTGCTGAAAGGCCCACGGGGCACGGAGGTGCGCTTGGGGCTGCTGCGGCGAAATGTGCCGTTTGAGGTCGTCATTGAGCGCGATCGGATTCCGATTCACAGCGTGGTGGCGGCGTTGCCTTTGGATGGCCAAACCGGATACATCAAAGTCATTCGCTTCGCCCAAAACACGTACGACGAGTTCGCCGCAGCGATGGAAGAATTGGACGCCGCCGGCTGCCGTCAAGTCGTCATCGACTTGCGGGGCAACGGGGGCGGTTACCTCAATGCGGTCATCCCCATGGTCGAAGGATTCTTGGAGAAAGACGCGCCCATCGTCTACACGGAAGGCATCCACTCGCCACGACGGGATTACCGCGCAGGCCGAACTGGAACGTGGGCCCAGTGGGACGTCGCAGTGCTCATCGACGAGGCTTCGGCGTCCGCCAGCGAGATCTTCGCAGGGGCCATCCAGGACAACGACCGCGGAATCGTGGTCGGTCGAAGGAGCTTCGGCAAGGGGCTGGTCCAAGAGGAATTCGGCATTCCCGAAGCCGGGGCCTTGCGCCTGACGGTCGCTCGCTTCCACACCCCCACGGGTCGGGCGATTCAAAAGTCGTACGCGGAATACGAGGACGACTTCACCCTGCGCTATGAGCGGGGCGAGCTGTTCCACGAGGACAGCATTCCGTTCATCGATTCCCTCCGATACGAGACCCCCGCTGGGCGCATCGTGTACGGTGGAGGAGGGATCGCTCCGGATTTTTTCGTACCGTACGACACGACCGGAACGTCGGATTGGCTCGGTGAAGTGAATTGGTGGGGGCTGCTGCGCGACGTGGCGTTCGAATACGTGGACACGCAGCGGGAAGCCCTGCAGGGGGATGCCCCGATTGAGCATGCCGACGAAGCACTCGAGCTGTTGCTCGATCGGGCGGAGGAGTGGGGCATTGCGGGTGGACCGGCGCCGGGTGCGGAATTGGATTTGGTTCGCCAGCGGTTGTGGGCCCAAATCGTGCGCAACCTCAGCGGCGAATCGGCTTACTACGAAATCCTGTTGGAAGACGACGTCATGTGCCAGCGCGCCGTGGAGTTGTTGAAAAACGTGGCGGCCTGGGTCGTGGTGGATGGGAAAGTGGTGTTGGCCTACGAGCAATCAAAACGAAATCAATCAGTTAACAGCTAAAACATCAACAAAATGGCTTTCGAACTTCCCCAATTGCCCTACGCGTACGACGCGCTTGAACCGCACATCGATGCGCGCACCATGGAGATCCACCACGGCAAGCACCACGCGGGTTACACGAACAACCTGAATGCAGCGGTTGCGGGCACGGAAATGGAGGGCAAGTCCATCGGTGACCTGTTGGCAAACCACTCGGACAACGCGGCCGTTCGCAACAACGGCGGCGGGTACTTCAACCACGACCTGTTTTGGAAGGTGATGTCTCCCAACGGCGGTGGCGCCCCCACAGGCGACTTGGCGGCGGCCATCGACAGCGACCTCGGCGGCTTCGATGCCTTCAAGGATGCGTTCTCCAAGGCGGCTGCAACGCGCTTCGGCTCGGGTTGGGCGTGGTTGTGCGTGACGGAAGGCAAATTGGAAGTCTGCTCTTCCGCAAACCAGGACAACCCGTTGATGCCCGGCGTGGGCTGCGGCGGAACGCCCATTTTGGGCTTGGACGTCTGGGAGCACGCCTACTACCTCAACTACCAAAACCGCCGTCCCGATTACATCAGCGCCTTCTTCAACGTGATCAACTGGGAAGAAGTGTCGGCGCGTTACGCAGCAGCGAAGGGGTGAACCAGCACCTGATCGTCGTCGCAGGGGGCACCGGTACGCGGATGCAAGCCCCCACGGCGAAGCAATTCATTGCGTTGGAGGGTCTGCCACTCATGTGGTGGACCCTTCGGCGTTTCCGCGAGGCGTTGGGCGAATCGCTGCCCGTGACGCTGGTGTTGTACCCCGGTTTGTTCGATGAATTCGCGGCCTTGGAGGCCAAACACGGCCCCGCCGGCATCGCCCGCATCGTCCCCGGAGGCGCCGAGCGCTTCCACAGCGTTCAGGCCGGCCTCGCCGAACTCCCGGACCACGGCGTCGTCGGCATCCACGACGCCGTCCGCCCCTTCCCCGACGTTTCCGTCATCCGGTCCTGCTTCGCGTCCGCCGCGTCCACCGGCGGCGCCATCCCGGTCGTCCCCGTCAAGGACAGCATCCGCGACCTCCACGCCGGCCCCTTGGAACGCGCCTCCCTGCGCGCCGTCCAAACCCCCCAGTGCTTCGACCTCACCCGGCTCAAGCCCGCCTATTCCGTCCCCTACGAATCCCGCTTCACCGACGACGCGAGCGTCTACGAAGCCGCCGGCCACCCCGTGGAACTCGTCCCCGGCAACGCCCACAACATCAAGATCACCACCCCCGAAGACCTGCTCATCGCTCGCGCGTTCCTGCAGTCCGAAAGCGGTCAGTGAACCCGTTCGACGTACCGGTCCGCGGCTTCTGACCAGCTCGCAAGCTGCCGCATCGCCCACCACGTCACGCCCAATCCCACCGCACACAAGGCCGCGATCCCGAAGTCCTGCGCCTCCCACGGCCCGCTCGCGTTCATTTCCTGCCGGATCCACTCCGCGCCGAACACCTTCGCTTGGACCACCGTTCCCGCGTTGTTCACAAAGTGCGCCATCACCGCAGGCCAAATCGAACCGCTCCACACCACCAGGTACCCGAGTCCCGCCCCGATGACCATGCGCGGCAAGAACCCGTGAAACTGCACGTGAATCGCGCTGAACACCGCGGCCCCGAGCCAAATCCCGAGGTGCAACCGCCGCGTGCTCCGCACGAAAATCGGCTGGAACACGCTGCGAAATGCCAGTTCCTCGCACAGCCCGGGCAACACCGCCACCGCCGCAAGGACCGCCCACATCGCCCCCATGCCCGGACGCGTCAACAGCGCCTCCGTCGTTTCCGCCGCCAACCCCTCGTAATGGTCCGCGAGCGCGCGAACCGATTCCGGCAGCGCGCCCATCAGCCACTGGTTCAACCGATGCGTCAAATCCAGCACCGGCGTGGCGCTCAAGGTGCCGATCGCAGCCAGTACCAACCACGCCCAAACCGGCCCCGTCGGCTTCCGCAACCCCATCCCATCCAACCGCGCCCGCCCAAACAACGCCCCAAACAACAGCGCCGCCCCTCCAAAGGCGATGAGCTGGTTGAGCCCATTCACCACGATGTTGGCCTGAAACCCCGCATCGCTGCTCGGACGCCCGGCCACATTCAGCGCCTCCTCGAAGGAGATGCCGTTCGCGCCTGAAACGACCACCATCCCGACGAACACGGCCACGGCCATCCCCGTCAAGATCATCGACCCGAAGAAAATGGCTTGCAACCACGGGTTCATTCCTTCAAATGCCTTGCGAATCATGCGTAATTTTGTGAAGCGGTTCGAGGCGGGGGGCGTTCCTCCGATTCTGCCGCAAGTTCGCAAGAATTCAACGATGGCCACCACCCGCATCGGAAACATAGAGCTCGGGGATTGCCCGCTGCTGCTCGCGCCCATGGAGGACGTGAGCGATCCGCCGTTTCGCTTCGTTTGCAAGCAGTTTGGGGCGGATTTGATGTACACGGAGTTCATCTCGAGCGAGGGGCTCATTCGGGATGCGGCCAAATCCCGCGCGAAGTTGGACATCTTCGAATACGAGCGTCCCATCGGCATCCAAATTTTCGGGAGCGAAATCACGTCGATGCGGGAGGCGGCGGCCATTGCAGAGGCGGCGGGACCGGATTTGGTCGACATCAACTACGGCTGCCCCGTGAAGAAGGTGGCCGGGCGCGGCGCAGGGGCAGGCATCCTGCAGGACATTCCGAAGATGGTGGAGATGACGAAGGAAATCGTCGACACCTGCAACCTTCCCGTGACCGTGAAAACCCGCCTCGGCTGGGACGACAACACGAAGTACATCGTCGAAGTGGCGGAGCGCCTGCAAGACGTGGGCATCCAGGCCATCAGCATCCACGGCCGCACCCGAGCCCAGATGTACAAGGGCGAGGCGGATTGGTCGCTCATCGCGGAGGTGAAGAACAATCCGCGGATGCACATCCCGGTCTTCGGCAACGGCGACATCACATCCCCGGAAAAGGCGGTCGAGTACCGAGACCGGTACGGCGTGGACGGCATCATGATCGGCCGGGCGAGCATCGGGTCGCCCTGGTTTTTCCGGGAAGTGAAGCACTTCATGGCCACGGGCGAACACCTCGCCCCGGCGACGTTTGAGGAGCGCGTGGCGGCGGTCACTGCGCACTTCGAGCGGAGCATCGATTGGAAAGGGGAGCGGTTGGGGGTCGTGGAGATGCGCCGCCACTATGCGAATTACTTCAAGGGGCTGCCGGGGTTCAAGCCGCATCGCTTGGATTTGGTGACGCTCGATGATCCGGACGCCATCCGGGCAAAGCTGCGCGAAATCGCCGCGCTCTACGACGGCTTCGAAATCCCCGCTTAACGCGCCATCCGCCGGATGAGAAGGCGCACCATCAGCGCCGATCCCACCCCGCCCACGACGATGACCACGCCCACCGTGCCCAGCACATCGGTCAGGGCCAGGCGCACGGGGTAGGCGGGCACGATGGACCCTTCGAGTTTAACCCAACCGAATCGTGCTTGCCCCAGCACCAGTGCGATGCCGAGGAGTGTGCCGATGGCACCGCCGAGGATGTTGATGAGCAGCCCTTGCCACGAGAACGCCTGTTCGAGGCGCCGACCGGTCAGGCCGAGGGCTTGCAGCACCGCGATGTCCTCGCGTTTGTCCAGCAGCAGCATGGTGAGCGAGGCCATGATGTTGAAAGCCGCGACGACAAGGATGAAGCTGAGGATGACGAACGTCGCCCATTTTTCCGCCCGGTTCGTCTTGGTAATCAGCGCGTTCTTCTCCGCCCGCGTGCGCAGCTGCGTCCCCTCCGGCAGCCGTTGGGCCAAATCCCGCACCACCCCCTCCACGTCCCACCCCTCGGCCGGCTCCAGCTCGAACCGGCTGCACGCATCGGGCCGCTCAAACAGTTCCCGCCCGGCCTCAAGGGACAGCAGCACGTACCGCACGTCGAGGTCGGCGTTGATGGAGAACACGTCGACCGCCCACGCTTCCACGGTCTTCAAGGCCCGCTCCCGGCTGCGCGCCAAGGACTTCCCCCGTTTGGGCGCCCGCAACCGGACGAGCGAGGCTTGGTCCGACTGCGTGTTGGCCCCCAAGGCATTCCGCACCCCGAGGCCCAAGGTCACCGCGGGCATTCCATTCCACGACTCCACCCACTTGCCCGAACGGATGGCCCCCTCTACCGGCGTGATGCCCACAAACGCCGAATCGAAGGCGAGCACGGAAACCACCACGGGCGCCCCGCTCGAAAGCTGCGCCACGGCCTCCTCCTCGATGACCGCGGCCCACCGCC
>CAYMHW010000061.1:0-13568 GCA_964390365.1 uncultured Comamonadaceae bacterium
CCCGCCCGCAGGAGCTCGACCACGAACTTCTTCGTGAGGTGGGTGCCGACCTTTTGGTGCGTCGAGATGAAGACGTCCTCGGGATCGGTGCACCACGTCGCCCGCAGTTCATCGGCCACGGCGGGATCGACGAAGGGCGGGTGCGGTTTGTCCCGCCACATTCGGTGCAAATAGCCGCCCACCGGCAACCGCTCCACCGGCTCGAAGTTGCGCATCCCCGCGCGCAACGTCCTTCCGCTCATAGCCGTGCGACGAGCAATCCGCACTCGGTCGGCACGATGTGGTGCTCGACCTCGTTCTCGACAAACCAGTCCAAGAACGCCCGGCACTCTTCCTCCCGGTCGATGACGTTGTCCGCCAGCAACACCGAACCCGGCCCGATGAGTTTGCGCTCGAGCAGGTCCAGCAACTGCGGGTGGTACTGGTTTTTCTGCGCGTCGAAGAAGACGAGGTCGTACGGCTCGGTCAGCCCGCCGATGACCGCCCGAGCTTCCCCGATGAGGACCTTCACCGGCACATCGCATTCATCCATCAAGGCCTGCGCATTTTGACCGACCTCTTCGTGGAACTCAATGGTGTCGAGGTGGGCGCCCTCGGGCATGCCGCTCACGAGGTACAACGCGCTGAGCCCGTGGGCGGTGCCGATTTCGAGGGCGCGCTGGGGTGCGGTGGCCACGGTCAAGGCCTGCAAGAGGCCGCCGGTGTCTGCGCGGATGGGGTTTCGCCAGCCGTAGCGGCCGTCGGCGTTGGTATAGCTCTCGCCGTGTTTGGCGTAGGTTTCCAATTCGGCGATGGTGGCTTCGATCTTCGGAGTTCTCATGACAAACTTGTTTGGCACAAAATACGCTCGATGACGTTTTCATGACACGGCCAGCCGAGCACAAAAAAAGCCCCTTCGTTGCGGAAGGGGCTCGGTGGTGGGCAATACTGGACTCGAACCAGTGACCTCTGCCATGTGAGGGCAGCGCTCTAACCAGCTGAGCTAAATGCCCGAGCGGGTGCAAATTTCATAAATTCCTCCTAACCTTTGACCAACCTCCGCGAAAAAAACATCCCGCCGCCTGCAATCGCTTGAAGGTTAACGCTCCAGCGCCGGGAATTTTGGGCTATTTTCACTCCATGAAAACGGTGATCATGCTTGCGTTGTGTTGGACTTCGGCGGCCTTGAGTGCGCAAGGGCTCGATGTCCTCGGTGGCATTCCGGTGTACGATGGGGACCGGGTGTCGTTTGTTTTGGCCCCGGCCGATGGTCCGGCTGTGGTGTGGGAGCGCGCGGCGCAGGTTAAGCCCGATGTTTGGGCCCAAACCGCGCTCGTGCCCGAGTACGTCAAAGGGTGGCGACTGCCCACGCGCGCCGAGTGGAACCTCATCGTGGCGCAAGCCCAACCCGACTGGGACCTCGACGAAGTGTTGTACTGGACTTCCGAAGAAGCGGATGAACACTACAGTTACGTCTGCGTCCAGCCCATGGAAACGGTGCGACCGGACGGACCGGAAGTGCGCCACAAGAAGCAGGACGCGTTCGTCCGATTCATTCGTTCGGTCGATTAACAAAGCCGAAACACCGACAACGTTTCCGCAACGCATGCGCCACAACGGGCTGACATTACCGCCCGGTTTCTTGACAATTCCTTCCGATTCTTCGTGCCCGTAGGTTGAATGCGATGGCGTGTTTTGGAGTCAAATCCAAAACCACATCATGAACCGTTTCATCCTCACGACAGCGGCCCTCCTTGCATGGTCAGCTGGCACCAGTCAGGCCCAGGATTGCGGCCTGTTCTTCAGCGAATACGCTGAGGGAAGCTCCTTTAATAAGTACGTGGAGCTCTACAATCCCACTGGATCAAGCATCGCGCTCGACGGGATTTCCATTGAAGTTTACATGAACGGCGCGACGGATGCGAGCAGTTCGATGGCCCTGACCGGCGCACTCGGAGCGGGCGAAGTCGCGTTGTACGCGCACCCCTCAGCCGACGCGTCCATCCTGGCCCTCGCCACGGAAACGAACAGCTCGGTCATCAACTGGAATGGCAACGATGCGGTCCTCCTGCGCGGCGCTTCCGGTGAGGTCCTCGACGTCATCGGCGAAATCGGATCATCCGCAAACTTCGCCGTTGCCGATGCCGACACGAAGGACAACACCCTCGTCCGCAAGCCGGAAGTCGGGCACGGCAGCAGCGACTGGGCTTCGGCCGCGGGCACGGACGCCGCCACTTCCGAGTGGGTGGCGTTGCCGAACAACGACTGGACGGACGCGGGCGTGCACACCTGCACGGCGGTTTGCGCGGCAGCCCCTGCCAGCGAATTCACGCTGCGCGTCTTGCACAACAACGACGGCGAATCCAGCCTCCTCGAAGTGGACCACTTCCTCGCCACGGTCAACGCGGAGCGCGCGGCTTCGGCGGCGGAAGGCGTTCCGACCATCATGTTGAGCTCAGGAGACAACTTCCTCGCAGGTTCAATCTTCACGTTGAGCCAAAACACGAACACCTATTATGACGCGATGGCCCTCGATCGCATCGGGTACGACGCCTTGTGCCTCGGCAACCACGATTTCGACTTCGGCCCCGCTGTCCTCGCGGACTTCATCGAGAGCTACGAGTTGACGACGCCTCCGTACTTGAGCGCGAACCTGGACTTCTCGACGGAGCCGGAGTTGGCCGGACTCGCGGCTGCAGGCCGCATCTTGCCTTCGACCGTCTTGAACGTGGAAGGGGAGCAAGTGGCCGTCATCGGGTTGACGACGCCGTTGTTGAATGGCATTTCGAGCCCGGGTTTGGTCGGCATCAACTCCGACATCGTGGGCGTGGTCCAAACCGAAGTGGACGCCTACGAAGCAGCGGGCATCAACAAGATCATCGTCATTTCGCACTTGCAATCGGTGACGAACGACATGGATTTGGCCGGAGCCCTGACGGGCGTCGACCTCATCATCGCAGGCGGGGGTGACCAATTGCTCACCAACTCCTTGTACGACACGGACTACGACGTCTACGGCAGCTACCCGCTCGCCACGACCGACGCCGACGGCGGCCCCGCTTACGTGGTCACGACCATCGGCAACTACCGCTTCCTCGGTAGCCTCAAGATGACCTTCGATGCGGACGGCCACGTCACGAGCATCCACAGCGACGAGAGCGACGTCATCCAGGTCGACACGAGCGAAGGCGCCGCATCCGATGCGGACATGTACACCAGCGTCGTGGCTCCCCTCGAAGCCGCGTTGTCCCAAACCCAAGTCATCGCGACCACGGAAATCGACTTCGATGTGCGCAAGAACATCATCCGCTCGCGCGAAACCGGCATCGGCAACATCATTGCCGATTCGTATTTGAGCAAGGCCCGCGAATGGGCGCTCATGCAAGGCCACGATGTGCCCCAAATGGGCTTCGCCAACGGCGGCGGCATCCGTTCCAACACGATCTACCCCGCGGGCGAAATCACGGACCAAGATGCGGGCAATATCCTGCCGTTCCCGAACTACATCTCCATCATGGAGGACGTTCCCTCCTTCGTCATCAAGTACGTGTTCGAAAACGCTTACAGCCAAGTGAGCTTGGATGAAACGGGTGAACTCGTCGGTGACGACGGCCGCTTCGCACACATTGCGGACGCGACGATCGTTTACGACATCGCGGGCGAAGCGTACACCCACGACGCATCGGGCACGCCGGTGGTCGAAGGCAGCCGCATCCTCAGCATGGTGCTCGCCGACGGCACGGTGGTCGTCGAAAACGGCGTGGCCGTGGAAGGCGTGACGGTCGACATCGCGTCGGTGGACTTCTCGTTGAACGGGGGCGACTTCTACCCGTTCGACCTCGCGGGTTCGCCGGTGTTGGTTTCGGAATTCGCGGCGCTGGACGCGTTCATTGACTACTTGACCACGGATTTGGGCGGACTCGTTGAGGCGGCTGAATACGTGCAGGATCCGGGCATGGATGCGGGCCGCATTCAAGTCCAAACCCCAACCTGCGACGACCCCGCGGCCTGCACCTACTTGCAGGACACGTTCTGCTTCTACGCGGACGACTGCGGCGTGTGCAACGGCGACGGCAGCACCTGCATCGAAGGGTGCACCAATGAGTTGGCTTGCAACTACTACGATTTGGCGGTGATCGACGACGGCTCGTGCATCGTCCCGACTCCGGGCAACCCCTGCCCCACCACGGTTTCAGTGACCGTTTCAAGCGGATCCGATGACGCGGAAGAGCAGCTCGACCCGTCGAACCCCTACTTCAGCGGTTACCCGTACATGGATTCCAGCGACCTCGAATTGACCTTCGATGGCGGCGAGCAGGAAGTGGGAATTCGCTTCGCATCGTTGGCGGTGCCCGCGGGCGCAACCATCACCGAGGCGTACATCCAATTCACGGCCGACGCTTCGCACGACGGTGAGACGAATTTGACGGTCCTCGTGGAGAACAGCGTGAACCCCGCGACGTACTCGGCCGATGTGCTGAACGACGTGAGCAACCGCGAGAAGTTCCAATTGCCGGTGGAATGGTCGAACGTTCCAGCGTGGACGGCGGGATTGGCTGGAATCGATCAGCGGACGCCGGATTTGGCCGCGCTCGTTCAGCACATCATCGACAGCGAAGGCTGGGCATCGGGCAACCCGATCAACTTCATCATCACGGGAACGGGACGCCGCGAAGCTGAATCGTTCGAAAACGACGAAGCCGACGCTTCCCTCGCCCCGACCCTCGTCGTGAGCTACCAAGAACTGAGCGGTGAAGGCTGCACGGACAACGCGGCAAGCAACTACGACCCCGCAGCCGTCATCGACAACGGCACCTGCACGTACGAAGTGAGCTTCGCTGTGGCGACCGGTTCGGACGACATCGAAGAGACGTTGAACACGGATGCGACCTACTACGACGGCGGCTTGCCGTACATGGATTCAAGCGACCTCGAACTCGTCCAAGACGGCGATGCGAACCAGGCCGTCGGTGTGCGCTTCACGGGCTTGAACATTGCTCAAGGCCAAACCATCGCCTCCGCCTACATCCAGTTCGCGACCGACGAAGTGAGCACGGGCGCAGCGGCCATCGAAATCGCGATCCAAGACGCGGCCGACACGGAGACGTTCGACCCGAACACGGCCTTTGACGCAAGCGGACGCCCGACCCTCGGCGCGACCGTTTCATGGGACGTTCCGGAGTGGTTGACGGTGGGCGAAGCGGGCGCGGATCAGCGGACGCCGGATTTGGCCAGCTTGCTCCAAGCCATCGTCGATCGTGCGGACTGGGCGCCGTACAACGCGGTGACGTTCATCCTCACCGGTTCGGGCACGCGGACGGCTGAAGCCTTCGAAGGCGATGCGGCCCTCGCTCCCCGCCTCGTCGTGGAAGTGCTCGGCACGCCAGCTTTGGCCCTCGGTTGCACCGACGAAGCAGCGACCAACTACGATGCCAACGCTGGCATCGACGATGGCTCGTGCACCTACCTCGTGGCAGCGACCATCGCAGAAATCCAGGAAGGGCAGTTGACGGAAGCCTTCACGGGCACGCCCGTGACGACGTCCGGTGTGGTCACCTACGTGAACGGTTCGTTCTTCATTTTGCAAGACGGAACAGGTGCTTACTCGGCCATTTCTGCCTACAGCAGCGGACACGGTTTGAGCGTGGGAGACGACGTCACGGTGACCGCCTCGGTGACCGAATACAACGGACTGACCGAGCTCATCAGCTTCACGGACATCACCGTCAACGGCATGGCCGCCCTCCCGGCAGTCGAGGTCCTCGGAACGGGCGAACTGAACGAGGAGCAGTGGGAAAGCGTCCTCGTGGCCACCACGGGTGAAGTTTCCGCCGTGGCAAACCAGTACGGCGAATGGCTCTTGAACGATGGCTCGGGCGATGTGCAGGTTGACGATTACGATGTGTCGGTGCCTGCGGATTTGGCCCTCGGTCAGGTCTACTACGTGGAAGGTCCGTTGACTTACGCCTTCGGTGCGTTCGAATTGCGCGCCTTGGTGCAAGAACTGCAGCCGGTGGCTTGCCAACTCGGCGTGGTGTACGTCTCGGAGAGCCACACGAGCGGCGATCCCGCGGACTACATTGAAATCCACAACAGCGGTTCAGAGGACTGCTCATTGGCTGGATTCCAACTCGATGACAACACCACGGTCAACGACCTCGTGTTCGGTGACGTCATCGTTCCAGCGGGAGGATACTGGCTCGGCTACGAGGACGCGGAAGGCAGCTTCACGAGCGGCCTCTCGAGCGGCGGCGACATCGTCGTGTTGCAAGACCCGGCTGGCAACCAGCTCGTGGTCGATGCTGGGCCTTCGAACGGCACGTACTCGGTGAGCTACACTGCAGCAGGAATCGGCTGCTACACGGAACCGACCCCAGGAACTGAAAACGGTGCCTGCATCGTTCCGGGTTGCACGGACTCAACGGCCTGCAATTTCGACAACACCGCCACGGTGGACGATGGTTCCTGCACCTACAGCGACGGAATCGTCGATTGCACCGGTGCCTGCATCAACGACACAGACGGCGATGGCATCTGCGACGAGAACGAAGAAGCGGGAATCGGTGCCTGCCAACTTGGAGTGGTCTACGTCAGTGAAGCGCATTCGGAAGGCGGTGCGGCGGGTTACGGCAACGACTACATCGAGTTGTTCAACTCGGGAGCGGTCGATTGCTCCTTGGCAGGGTTCAAGTTGGATGACAGCGAAACGTTGTCCGACTTGACCTTTGGCGAGGTCGTGATCCCTGCCGGTGGATACTGGTTGGGCATCAAGGATGAGGTGGGATCGTTCACGAGCGGACTCGGTGCGAACGGTGACTTTGTGGTCTTCGGTGACCCCCAAGGCAACACCTTGATTGTGGAACTCGCTTCTGCAGCAGGCACGGCTGCCCAAAACTTCGACGCCGCAGGAAACGGCTGCTACGCCCTCCCCACTCCGGGAGCCGCCAACGGCGACTGCGTTGCGGTGGGTTGCATGGACGCAACAGCCTGCAACTACAATGCAGATGCTGCAATCGATGACAACACCTGCACGTTCGCAGCTGCGTTCCAAGACTGCGATGGCAACTGCCTCAACGATTTGGATGGCAACGGCGTTTGCGACGAACTCGAAGGCGACGGTGGCATCGAAGTGTGCCAACTCGGCGTGGTGTACGTCAGCGAAGCCCACACCAGCGGTGAACCGAAGGACTACATCGAGATTTACAACAGCGGCTCAGAGGACTGCATGCTCACAGGCTTCCAGCTCGACGATGCCTTGGAATTGGCGGACTTGACCTTCGGAGAAGTGGTCATCCAGGCCGGTGGATTCTGGGTGGGGTACGAAGACGCACCCGGTTCGTTCACGAGCGGTTTGTCGAGCGGCGGTGACCTCGTGGTCTTTGCCGACCCGCAAGGCAACACGTTGATCGTGGAAGCCGGCCCGAGCATCGGCATCTTGTCGAAGAGCTTCGACGCGGAGGGCAACGGCTGCTACACCCTGCCCACGCCGGGCGAGGCGAACGACGCGTGCGGAGTGGTCGGCTGCACCGACGCCACGGCTTGCAATTACAACAGCGAAGCGACCGCCGACGACGGGTCGTGCACGTTCAGCGACGGCATCCTCGACTGCGACGGGGTTTGCTTCAACGATGCGGACGGCGACGGGATTTGTGACGAGAACGAGGCCCTCGAAGGCTGCACGGATCCGACGGCTGAGAACTACAACGCCCAAGCGAACCTGGACGACGGTTCTTGCTGGAACAGCGACCTCGCCTTCACGGTGGCCGGCACGCACGGCACCGGCCAATTCGACGCCGGCGCCGCCGAGATCGTCGACTACCACGCCGGCACGCAGCGGTTGTTCTACGTCAACGCCTCGGCCCGAACGGTGGACGCCCTCGACATGAGCGACCCGAACAACTTGACGCTCGCCTTCACGTTCGACGCGACCGCGTATGGCGCCAGCGCGAACGGGCTCGTCGTCTTCGGCGATCACGTCGCCGTGGCGATCGAAGGCAATGCCATCGATGAGCAAGGCCAAATCGTCATCATCGACACCGATGGCAACTTCGTCAGCAGCGCGCCCGCGGGCTTCCTGCCCGACGCGGTCACCGTTTCGCACGATGGCACCACGCTCGCCGTGGCGAACGAAGGCCAGCCGAACGAAGATTACTCGTACGACCCGGTCGGCTCGACGACCCTCATCGACGTGACGAACCCGGCCAGCCCGGTCGCCACGCAGGTCAGCTTCGCCGGCATCACGGAGGAGATGTTGGATGAGTCGATCCGCATCTTTGGCCCGAACGCCAGCATCGAGCAAGACCTCGAGCCGGAATACAGCGCCTTCAGCGGCGACGACAGCAAGGTCTACGTGAGCTGCCAGGAGAACAATTGCATCATCACGATCGACGTGGCGAGCGGCCAGGTGGAGAACATTTGGGGCCTCGGCTTCAAGGACCACACGCTCGCGGGCAATGCGCTCGACGCTTCGAACCAGGACGACGCCATCAACATCGCGAACTGGCCGGTGAAGGGCGTGTTCATGCCGGACGCCATCCACTCGTACGAGGTGGCAGGCCAAACCTACCTCGTCGCCGCCAACGAGGGCGACTCCCGCGACTACAGCGGCTACTCGGAGGAAGCGCGCGTGAAGGACGTGACCCTCGACCCGACGGCGTTCCCGAACGCAGCGGAACTCCAATTGGAGGAGAACCTCGGTCGCTTGCTCATCACGACGAGCATGGGCGACACGGACGGCGACGGCGATTTCGACGAGCTGTACTCGTTCGGCGGTCGGTCGTTCACGATTTACACGGCGGAAGGGGATTTGGTCTACGACAGCGGCGACGACTTCGAACAGATCCTGTCGGTGCTGCACCCGAACGACTTCAACTCCAACAACTCGGGCAACGACAGCTTCGACAACCGGTCGGACGACAAAGGCCCTGAGCCCGAAGGCATTGACATCGGCGTCATCAACGGCCGCACCTACGCGTTCATCGGCCTCGAGCGCATGAGCGGCGTGATGATCTACGACATCACCGATCCGACGGCTCCGGTTTACCAGCGCTACCTCTCGAACCGCGACTTCGCCGTGGACAACAACGCGTTGCAACTCGACGCAGGCGCGGCCGGCGACCTCGGTCCGGAAGGCCTCGTGTTCATCCCGGCAACGGCTTCGCCCGACGGCATGCCGTACCTCGTGACGTCGAACGAGATTTCGGGAACGGTGACGGCCTACGCCCTGACCAGCAGCGTGGTGGCTCCGGAAGTGGCGGTTTGCCAGCTCGGCGTGGTGTACGTCAGCGAGGCGCACACGAGCGGTGACCCCGAAGACTACATCGAGCTCTACAACAGCGGTGCGGAAGACTGCTCGCTCGAAGGGTTCCAACTCGACGACAACACGGCGTTGACGGACTTGACGTTCGGTGACGTGGTCATCGCAGCGGGCGGCTACTGGCTCGGCTACGAAGACGCGGAGGGTTCGTTCGGCAGCGGGTTGTCGAGCAGCGGCGACATTGTGGTGCTCGGCAACGGACTCGGCGACCAGCTCGTCGTGACCTTGGGCGGCAGCATCGGCGGCTACTCGCAGAGCTTCGACGCGGACGGCAACGGTTGCTACACAGAGCCCACGCCAGGCGCGGACAATGCGGCCTGCGAGGAAACCCAACTCGTGACAGTGGACGACCTCGGTTGCACGTACGCCGGTGCCTGCAACTTCAACCCGGACGCGTTGTTTGACGACGGGTCTTGCGTGTACTTGCCGGGTGACTTGACCGGAAACGGCGTGGTGGACGCCCTCGACTTGCTCGACTTCTTGGCATCCTTCACCTCAACCTGTTCTGACATTGGATTCTGACCACGCTTCCCGCAACGGCGGGTGAGTTGACCGACGAAGCCGGGCCCTGCGGGGTCCGGCTTTTTTTTCTGCTACAAAGGCCACCATCCGCCTCGGTCGGCCCTTCATTTCAGGCGATTCCAAGTCAGGTAGCGGTGAATGAGCTCTTCCTTTTTGCATTCGTTTGCCACGCACAAGTCGCGGAGGTACGTGTTCACGGTCGAAGTGGAGAGCCGAAGCTTTTGCCCGATCTCCTGCCTGCTTTCGCCGTGGATGATGCCGACCAAAATCCGTTCCTTCTGCCAAGACAACTCAACCAACGGCGGCGCCCCCTCTTCCGCAACCCCGGGCAGTCCAAGGCTTCCATGGCGAGCGGTCAATTCCCCTCCTGCAGAGACCGCGGATTGGAGCACCGCAAGGGGAGCGAACTTGGAAACAAAGGCCGTGGCGCCCACATCAAACGCCGCGCGTACAAATGCGGGACCATCGTGCGCTGAATAAACCAAACACGGAATCCTGAATTTCGCTGCAGCCTCGATCAACGCCATCGATTTATCTCCTCGAAAATCCAAGTCCGTGATCACCATGTCCAGTTCCTGTCGCTCCAGGATTTGGCATCCTTCCAGGTCATTCGAGCAGAGGAGTACCTCCGCTTCCGGGTGCACCGCTTTACAGAGTTCCCCCAACACGTGCAAGGTGGGCACTTGGTCCTCCACGCAGAGAATGATCATTTCGTCGGAATCGAAATAGTCAATTGACGGTGTGCGTCATCTCGGTGTTGCACCAGGGTCCCCTTGATTGCGCGCAATCGCTCGTTCAGGATCTGAAGACCGATTCCTGTTCCGCTCCCCTCGCACTCCATTTCGACCTCATAGTTCATCAACACCTGAAACCGATTGGGCGCGGATGCAGTGACCACGACGATTCGCTCAGGTCGATCGTATTTGATGGCGTTCGTCAAAACCTCAAGGACGCACCGGAAGAGGTGATGGGATGCCGCGTGATCGAGCGAAAGGGGGAACTGAACGTGCACATTGATTTGGGTTTGGTCTGTAGAAAGGAAACGAGGAAGCTGGGTCAAGGCATCGTTGAAGTCTCCTTTGAATATGTAGTCCGGATAGAGCATGTGCGAAGTCTGGCGAATGAATTGCTCAAATTCCTGCATCCGCAAGGTCCAATCGGCCTGCTTTTCGGGAGCCAAATGCTCCACTTCGGATTTCAACGGAACGAGAAATGACCCCACAACATCGTGCAGCTCCGTCGAAAGGAGTCGGCGGTCTTCATCGAAGCGCCTCAGGATTTCAATGCGAGCGCGGTTCAATCGGGCCTTGAGGGTGCGGTGGCGCCAAATGATGCCGACCACAATCAGCAAAAGCACCAGCCCTATGGCAAGGAGGGAGAAGGAGATTTGGCCCTCCAATCTGTAGGTATTGAGTAGCATCATGGATTCATTTGAATCGGATCGGCGGCGGCAAAAATCCGATCCCGTAGAAGGAGTCCGAAGAAAATGAGCAGCAGCATCACGAAAAACGGCCCTTGGAGGGTCTCGCAGGTGGGGAAAATCAGCAACGGTTCGAGGCGATCAGGAAGAGCGTTCATCGTGATGCTTTTGCCTAAAGTAACGTTCACAAGCATGTGAACCAGCGTCGGCAGGGTCAGCAGCCGCCACCGGGACAACATGCTCTGGAAGAGGTAACCGAATCCGAATGCGACCAAAATTTGGTTCGCAACCGAAGCGAGCGACATGCGGCTCAGGTTCAACAAGTGCATGCATGCGAACGACAAAGAAGCCCACAGCGCGGGCCACTTGTTTCCGGCTCTGTAGAACAGGTCGTAGAGGAGAACCCGCGCTACCCATTCTTCATTCAGCGCCACCGCAATCTGGCGAAATGCCACTCCGACCGAGGCCCAGCTCGTGTTTCCTTGAAACAATATCCAGTGAACCAACGCCCCTCCCGGAATCAACAGGAGGGCGGCCTCTCGCTTCATTTGGCGATACCCCTTGACGGAAAAAAGGACGAGCAGAATGAGGGCATACCATGACAACTTGAATGTGGGGAACCAAGATTCAGCCCCAAAGCCGATCCTCAAAGCATGGCCAACCGCATGCAACAAGAGCACCAGCAAGACCCCTGCCTTTCGTGGAATTCCGAAGAGAAAGATGTTTGATTTCATGACGATGGGTTTGATGCGTTCCAATTTGCACCCGTCGTCATGGGGCGGCAACCCTACTTTAAGGTGCTAAGAGGGCCTTCGAATAGGAAGAAAGGGAACGTGGCCCAAAACTTGGGGACTCCTCCTAACCGGACGGCCTGATTCCAAGCGGCTTTATCTTTAGCGCATGTTTCGAACTTCACTGGTTTTCGCTGCGTGCTTTGTGGTCGGCAATTTGTCGGCCCAAATCGTGGTGAACGAAGCTTCGAGCTCGGGCGGTATGCAGGATGCGCTGGGCGCGGACGTGGATTGGTTGGAGCTGCGCAACGTGGGGAGCGCGCCGGCGGAACTCGCCGGGATGTGGCTGTCCGATGACGCACAGGAGTGGGCGAAGTGGGCGTTTCCGGCCTCCACCCCCGCCCTTGCGCCGGGTGAGCGCCGGGTGGTGCTGGCTTCGGGCCGCGGGACCGTGGAAGCGTGGGAGCTCGCGGTGCATGAAGGGCAGGCCTTTCGGTACGCCACGGAAGCGCCGGCCGCCGCTTGGCGCGAGGCGGGGTTTGACGATTCCGACTGGGCTGTGGGGACGGGCGGGTTCGGCTTGGGCGACGGCGATGACGCCACCGTGTTGCCCAGCGGATCGCACGCCGTTTACCTCAGGCGGACGTTTGAAGTGGACGAGCCGGACGACGTGGCGTTGGCGCTGTTGGCCGTGGACGCCGACGACGGGTTCATCGCGTACTTGAATGGCCGGGAGATCGGGCGGTCCGAGAACATGCAGTGGGCCACGCCGGGGTTGGCGGTGCCGGTGCCCGCGTGGTCGACGGAGGCGCTGCTTTACCAGGGAGAGGCGCCAGAGGTCGTCGCGCTGGATTTGGGTCGGTGGTTGCGCGCGGGGGAGAATGCGTTCGCGTTGGAGGTGCATGGCGTGCTGGGGGGATCGGCGGATTTGACGGCGCGGCCGTTTTTGGCCTTGGGCCTGGTGGAAGGCCAAACCACCACCCCGCTGCCCCCGTGGCTCCTGCCGCCCGCCGAGCCCATGCACACGAACTTCAAGCTGCAGGCGGGCGAAACCGTGGTGCTCACCGCGCCCAGCGGCCTCCCCATCGACGCCCTGCCCCTCCCCGACGGCTTGCGGCTCGGCCTCAGCACCGGACGCGCGGCGGCGAACCCGTCGGCCACCTGCGTGTTCGACGAGCCGACGCCCGGTGCAGCGAACGGATCGACCTGCTTCAGCGGCATCGCGCCAGCGCCAGCGCTTGAACCGGCGTCCGGCTGGTACGGCTCCGCGGTGACCGTGAGCGGCGATGGCGTTCGGTTCACGCTCGACGGGAGCGACCCGACGGCGAACTCGCCCATGCTCCAAGGGGCGATTCCGATTGCGAACACCGCGGTCGTCCACGCCCGGACCTTCGCAGCGGGCCTCGTGCCCAGCGAAGTCGTCACGCGCACCTACTTCATCGGCGAAGACGAACCTGCCGTCCCCGTGGTCAGCATCGCCACGCACCCCGACCACCTGTGGGATTGGGAGACGGGCATTTACGTGCTCGGGCCCAATGCCCAACCGGACTATCCGTTCCTCGGGGCGAACTTTTGGCAGCCGTGGTCGCGCTTCAGCCGG
>CAYMHW010000062.1:0-13294 GCA_964390365.1 uncultured Comamonadaceae bacterium
CCCCTGCTGGACTTGAACCAGCGACCCTCTGATTAACAGTCAGATGCTCTAACCAGCTGAGCTAAGGAGGAATATTCAGGGCGGCAAAGATACGATACTTTCTTCGATTCCAAATCGATCGCGGGAGAAATTTTCGAACCTTGCTTGAGGGATGGAACGACCCGAGAACCGAAAAGGTTTCGGTCCGGGAAGAAATTTTTCACCGCTACCTTTGTGCCCCTTTGAAAATGAAGAACCCATGAGCTTGATCATCGTTGGAACCGTTGCGTTTGATGACGTCGAAACCCCGTTTGGAAAATCTGGCCGGATGGTGGGCGGAGCTGCATCCTACATCGGATTGAGTGCGAGCCATTTCGTCAAGGAACAGCACTTGATTTCCGTCATTGGCGACGACTTCCCGCAGGACTTCCTCGACGAGCTCAGTGGGCGCGGCGTGCGGTTGGAGGGCCTGGAGAAGCGCGTGGGTGAGAAGAGCTTCTATTGGTCGGGCAAGTACCACTTCGACATGAACTCGCGCGACACGTTGGCCACGGATTTGAACGTGTTGGCGACGTTCAGTCCGAAGGTGCCCGAGGCCGCGAAGGGTGCGCGGTATGTGTTGCTGGGGAACTTGGATCCGGCGGTTCAGTTGTCGGTTTTGGACCAAATGCCCGAGCGCCCCAAACTCGTCATCCTCGACACCATGAATTTCTGGATGGACATCGCCCTCGATGCCTTGAAGGAAGTGCTGAAGCGCGTGGATGTGCTGACCATCAACGACGAGGAGGCGCGGCAACTCAGTGGCGAGCATTCCCTGGTGAAGGCGGCGGCGAAGATCCACGCCATGGGACCCAAGACGCTCATCATCAAGAAGGGCGAACACGGGGCGTTGCTTTTTGAAGGCGGGCGGATGTTCTACGCGCCGGCGTTGCCGCTCGAAGACGTGCTCGACCCCACCGGCGCGGGCGATACGTTCGCGGGCGGTTTCGCGGGCTACCTCGCGGCCACGGACGACACCAGCTTCGACAACATGAAGCGGGCGGTCATCATGGGCTCGGCGTTGGCGTCCTGCACGTGCGAGGCGTTTGGAACGGAGCGCTTGCTCAACCTCAGCGCCGAAGCGCTGGAGGAGCGGATTGCGCAGTTCGCGGAGCTCGTCAATTTCGACCAGCGCGCCTGATCACGGCGCCGCAGCGAGTCCGGGCAACCACGGCGTCGGGTCCAACGGAGCGCCATCGACCCACCATTCGAAATGGCAGTGCGGTCCTTTCGAGGTCGTGCCGGTGCCGCCGAGGATGGCAATGGCATCGCCCGCCCGCACCACATCGCCCGGTTCGCGGAGCAGGCTCTGGTTGTGCTTGTACACGCTGAGCCGGTTCGCCTTGTGCTGGATTGCAATGACGTAGCCGCCGTCGACCGTGTAGGAGGCGAGGAGCACGGTGCCGTCATCGACCGCGTGAACCATGGAGCCGTCGGGTGCGATGAAGTCCACGCCGTAATGGCCGGTGGTGGCGTCGTAGGTGTCGCTGACCGGGCCGTTGACTGGGCGGAAGCTCATGCCGCGGCTGTTGAGCGGCTCCGCGCTGGAACGGCGCAGGGCAAAGCGGTCTTCTTCGGCGATGCGCGCTCGCAGGGCGGAGTCCAGGGGTTCGGGTGCCACGTCCAAGTCGATGTCGGAAGACACGAGGCTGTCGAGGGTGGCGTCCACGTCTTGGTTTTCCGGAACGTCGCCGCGTAGGATGGCCTGCAGGGCTTCGAGGTAGCGGGTTTGTTGCTCGAGGACGTTCAGGGCGCTGTCGGCAGTGGCCCGGGCGATTAGGGCGTTGGTGCGCGCGGTGGAGGCGAGGTAGCCGGGGACGAGGGATTCGCGCAACGGGGTTTGGGCCACCAAAAAGTAGGTCAACCCCGCAATCGCACCCACCGCAGTGAACCCCGCCAACGCCACGCCCCAGCGCGAAACGCCGATTTGCCAACGCTCAGAAAACGTGTTGCGGTCTTGCAAACTCAGGCGAAAGCGCTCGAGCCACCACTTGCGGAAACGGGAAGATTGAAAGGCAGCCACGGCGCAAATATCGACCAACTCGGCGGCATTGAGCATTTAACTGACTGCAACCCTCGGCGACTTCCTTCCGTTTGGAATAATTTAGCAGATTCGGCGTTACCCTACCGCACATGACCTCAATGAACCGATTCCTATCCGCAAGCGCCCTCGCGTTGCTGCTGTTCGCTGCCGCCGGCTGTTCGAACACGCGCGACGGCCGGGCCTACCGGATTTACCACAACCTTCACGCGCATTACAACGGCTTTTTCTACGCGACGGAGGCCATGGAGGAAGCGGATGAGACGATGTATGCGGACTACGAGGAGAATTGGGACGAGATCTTGCCGATTTTCATTCCGGTGGACGAGCAGAATGCCCAAACCGTGTACCCCCTCATGGAACGCGCCATCGAGAAGTGCACGAAGGTCGTGGACAAGCACACGATGCAGCCTTCAAGCCGCGACCGAAAGGACCTCAAGTGGCCGGAGTTGAACAAGTGGATCGACGACAACTACGATGTCATCGGCCGCGCCCACCTCATCAAGGGCGATCACGAAAAGGCCGAAGAGGTCTTCCAATACCTGATTCGGACCCTGGATTACGACGACGCGCAAGCTTGGGCGAACGCGTGGCTCGGCCGCACGTACATGGCCATGGGGGACCAAGTCCGAGCGAACACCGCGCTGATGAAGGCGGTGTCGTTCGACGACGTGAAGGACGAGAATCGCTTGGCGTTTGCGCATTTGGTCTACGCCGCTTACTACCTGCAATACGACCAAATCGAAGCCGCCTGCGAACAGCTCGAGCAGGCCATCCAACACACGCCGAAGAAACGCGATCGCGCGCGCAACCTGTTCATCCTCGCTCAATGCCTCGAGGTCAGCGGCCGCTCGGAAGAGGCCATCGAGACGTACAAAGCGGTGGTGGATCTTCGGACACCTTACGAACTCGAGTTCTACGCGAAAATCAAGCAGGCCATGGCGTTCGACCGCCGAGGCGGAAATTCCGAGCCCATCGTGGAACTCCTCTACGACATGTTGGACGACCGCAAGAACGAGCTGTACCAGGATCAGATTTACTACGCGCTGGCCGAGCTCGCCCTTGAGGAGCGCCGCCGCGATGAAGGATACGACTACCTGTTCCAGTCGCTGGAGGTGAACGACGAAAACGAGCGGCAACGGATGAAAAGCTACCTGCGCCTCGGGGACTTGTTCATGGAGGATTTGAACTACGTGAGCGCGCAGGCCTATTACGACAGCGCCGTGACCTACATGGACGAGGGCGAGGGCCGCTTTGAGGAAGTCAGTGGCCTCGCTGAAAACTTGACCTCCCTCGTGGGGCACTTGCAGACCATCGAAGAACAGGACAGCTTGCTTGCGATTTGCGACCTCGATGAGGGAGAGCGCAATGACCGGATTGCCCAAATCATCGCCGACCTCGAAGCCGAGGCGGAGGCGGCGCGCTTGGCGGCCGAAGCGGCGGCGGCGGCCGAAGTTGCGGCGGCGGGCGATGGGGGAGCGGGGATGTTTTGGCCTTACAACGGCCAATTGCGCCTCCAGGGCCGCCGGAACTTCCAGGAATACTGGGGCGACCGGCCGCTGGAGGACCACTGGCGCCGCTCGCAAAAGACGGGCGTTTCCTTCTCGAACGACAACGAGATCGCCGCAGTCGCAGAAGAAGTCGCGGAAGAACAGACTTCGGGCATTCCCACGGCCGAACAGCTGCTCGCGGGACTGCCGTGCGAACCCGCTGAGCGCGATTCCTCGCTGGCGCTCATCGCGGAGGCGTATTACCTCGCGGGCGTGGACTACAAGGAGAAGTTGAACGACCCGGAGAACGCCATTGAAAGTTGGGAGACCTTGGTGGATCGGTTCGAGGACAGCGATTACCATCCGACGTCCTACTACCAGTTGTATCGGACTTACCTGCAGCGCGAGGTGGAGGAGAATTACCAAAACCCGTTCTGCGCCACGTGCAACTCCGAATACTGGGCGAATTTGGTCTCGGAGAAATACCCCGGCAGCGAATGGGCCATCCTCATCGAGAACCCGGAATTCGCGGACGAGGAGGAAATGCGGCGCGAAGCCGACCGCGAAGCGTACGAGGCGTTCCTGATGCGCTACTACCAGAAGGACTACCAGCAGGTGTTGCTCGACATCACGCCGGTCATCGAGAACGAGCCGCAGAACCACTTCCTCTGCCAGTACCGCTTGTTGCGGGCGCAGTGCATCGGCGGGTTGAGCGCGCGGACCGGGGGAGACCGCCAGTCTTATTTCGAAGCGCTCTACGCGGTGGTGGACTCGTGTCCCGAGAGCGACGAGGGCGAGTTCGCGCTGGAATTGTTGACGGAACTCGGAGGGCTGCGCGCCCCGGCGAGGGAGGAGGAAGCGAAGGAGGAGCCGGAAGAATCGCCGTATGCCTTCAAGCCGTACCTCGAGCATTACTTCGGGATGATCGTGCCGGTGGGGCGCGGGGACGTGGAGGCGTTGAAGGCGACCATTTCGGATTTCAACCGCGAGTACTTTTTGTCCCAAAACCTGCGCGTGACCGCCAACCTGATCGATCGAAACCACCAAATCATCTTGGTGAAAAGCTTCAAAAAGCAGGTCAATTCCCTCGATTACTACGCCGTGTTCGTGGGAAATCGCGAGGAGCTCATTGAATTGAACAGCTCGGGCTACCAGCAATTCATCATCACGAGCGAGAACTACGTGGAGCTCTTCAAGTCGAAGGACATTGAGGGCTACATGCAGTTCTTCGAGGAGACTTACCTGTCCGAGGAGAAGTGATCCGGGGCCGGAGGTGCTGATTGAAAGGCCTTTGAGCGTATTTTTGCGCGCATGATTGGGTCTGGAAAAAAACAAAACCGGTTCGAAAGCACCACAGAGCGCGGGGTGAACCGCATCGCCGAAGGAACGAGCATGAGCGGCACGTTGTCGTGCGAAGCGAGCATTCGGATTGATGGGCAGTTCGATGGCGATTTGGTCACGAAAGGCCGGTTGGTGGTGGGGGCCTCTGGGGTGGTTTCCGGAACCATTCGCTGCGCCCAGTGCGAAGTGGAGGGAAGGCTCGACGGTGAAGTGGTCGTGGAAGAATTGCTCGCGTTGAAGAGCAGCGCCCGCATTGAAGGCGAAGTGAAGTACGGGCAGCTTTCCGTGGAGGAAGGTGCGGTCGTGACGGGCACGCTGCAGCTGGTTTCGAAGGTGAAGGATCTGGCAGGAACGGACCGCCGCACGAAATCGGAGCCCAAGAAGCAGGCGGCCGAGGCCATGGCCTGATGGGCAATCCGGACGGCAAACCGCCGCGATCGGCGTTCCTGCGTTTCACTTCCATGGCGTACCAAATGGGCGCAGCCATCGGCTTGGGGGTTTGGCTCGGGATGAAAGCGGATGACCGGTGGGGCGACGAGACGCCGTGGTTCACGGTGTTGGGCTCGCTCGTTGGGACCGGCACTGCATTGTATGTCGTCATCAAAGAATCTTCGAAATGAAAGCGTACGGTTGGATTGGTGTGTTGGGCTCGCTCGTGTTGTACGGTTTGGCGTTCGCCATTCCGGCCTCTTGGGATTTTGCTCGATCGTGGGAGTGGCCAGCGCTCGTGGTCGGGTATGCGGCGTTGACGGTGTTGTTGATCGGTTGGATGCAACGTTCTGCAAAGGCGAGTCCGATGCGGTTTGTCGCAGCCGTGAATGGAGCAACGGCGGTAAAGTTGCTGTCGAGCGTCGCGGTCGTGACGGTGTATTTGGTGGCTGGAGGGCAGCACCGTGTTCCGTTTGCGATGGGGCTTTTTGCCGCATTTGCCTGGAACACCGTTCGGTTTGTTTGGGTAAGCCAAACCCTGCAACGCCCCCAAAACCCCTCAACCCCCTTGGATTCCAACCGCTGAAAAAGAAAATGTTCAAAATCTGTTGAGAACGCGGAGCAGTGACTATTTTTGCGCCGAATTCCGGAGACACCATTCCCATGTTCAGTAGCCACACCCTCCTTCGCTCGTTTGTGTTGTCAGCCCTTTCGGCTGTGTTGGTTTGGGGAACCGGTGTCGCTCAAGACCACGCTCACGACCACGCTCACGACCACGCTCACGAGGCGCACGGAGCGGACGACCACCACGCAGAACACGCTGACCACGCGGGTCATGAGGAGGCGTTCAACGCGGGCGAATTCATTGTAGGTCACATCGCAGATGCCCACGACATTCACTTGTGGGGCCACACGCACATTCCCCTTCCCGTCATCTTGTGGACGGACAACGGTCTGGATGTGGTCATGAGCAGCAGTTTTGTTGCCGAAGGCGATGCTCACGGACACGCTGATCGTTTCTATCACAGCGAGGAAACGGGCGTCCACTACACGATGCATGCCTCAGAAAAGCAGCACGGTGACCACACCATCCTCGCCGGAAGCATCACCGCGGAGGGCGTGGACGTGTTGGATCTTTCCATCACGAAGTCCGTCTTTGGCATGCTCCTCATCATGGTGTTGATGGTCTGGCTCTTCGGTTCCATTGCCCGTGGGTACAAAAAGCGCGGAAACGCAGCACCCAAAGGCATGGCCAATGCCCTCGAGCCGTTGATTCTGTTCATTCGGGATGAGGTGGCGAAGCCGGCCATTGGGCACCACGCTGACAAGTACCTGCCTTTCTTGTTGACGGTGTTTTTCTTCACCTTCTTTGCGAACCTGCTCGGCTTGATTCCGTTCATCGGCGGTTTCAACATCACCGGCACCATCGGCATCACCATTGTGATGGCCACGTTGGTATTCCTCATCACGAACCTCACGGGAAACAAGCATTACTGGGGCCACGTTTTGTGGATGCCGGGTGTGCCCGCGTTCGTTAAGGCCATCATCTTGACCCCGATTGAGGTCATCGGATTGTTCTTGAAGCCGACGGTCCTGATGATCCGTTTGACGGCGAACATCACGGCGGGCCACATCATCATTTTGGCCTTCACGAGCCTCATCTTCATCTTCGGCCAAAACGGAGAAGCGGTGGGCGCGGGCTTGGGCATCGGGGTCTTCTCGACTGCCTTCATGATTTTCATGTACCTCCTGGAATTGCTGGTAGCGTTCCTTCAGGCCTTCGTTTTCACCTTGCTTGCAGCGCTGTACTTCGGCGATGCCAAACAAGAAGCTCATCACTGAATTTTAGAAATCCATCCAAATCCAAACTCATGGAATTGTTGACCATCCTTCTCGAAATCGGACAGGGCCTCGCGGGCCTCGGTGCAGGCGCAGCCGCAATTGGCGCTGGTATTGGTGTGGGCCGCATCGGTGGTTCTGCCCTCGAAGCCATGGCTCGCCAGCCTGAAGTGGCCGGTGACATCCGTTCGAACATGATCGTCGCGGCTGCACTGGTTGAAGGTGTTGCGCTGTTCGGCGTGATCGTCTGCTTGCTCGTAGCACTCGGATAATTCGATGGGAGCGCTGTTAAGCCCCGCACTGGGGACCGTCATTTGGGCTTCGATCGCGTTCATCACGGTCTTGCTCTTAATGCGTCGCATGGCTTGGGGACCCATCCTCAAGGCGCTGAGCGATCGCGAAGAGAGCATCGCGGCCGCGTTGAACGAAGCGGAGAAGGCGCGCCAAGAAATGGCGACCTTGTCCGACGAAAGTGAGCGGCTTCTGAAGGAGGCGCGCACGGAGCGTGACGGCATCCTCAAGGAGGCGCGCGAAACGGCCACTCAACTGGTCGCGGAAGCCCGTGCGAAAGCACGCGAAGAGGCTGAGCGCGATTTGGCGAATGCCCGTGAAGCCATCGCGATTGAGCGCAAGGCCGCAGTTGCTGAACTGAAGGCCGAAGTTGCAGGCATCTCCATTGACATTGCAGAGCGCATCTTGCGCCAGCAATTGGAGCGGAACGAGGCCCAGCAGCAACTTGTGAACAAGCTCATCGACGAGTCTCCCCTGAACTGATTCCATCATGGCTGCACCCCGCGTCGCTTCCCGGTATGCCAAGTCCCTGCTGACCCTCGCTGAAGAGCGGAAGGAGTTGGACGTCATTGAACGTGACATCCAAACTGTACTCCAGACCGTTCAGGCCAGCGATGAGTTGCAGTTGCTCTTGGCTTCACCGGTGTTGAAGCCCGACCAAAAACAGCGGGTGCTCGATGCGATTTTCAAGCCGCATTTGGCGCCCTTGATGATGGAATTCATCACCATCCTGGTGCGCAAAGGCCGGGTGGGCAAGTTGGCCCCCATCGCCGAATCGTGCACCATGATGTTGCGCCAAATGAAGGGCATTCAATCCGCCGAGGTGATCACAGCCGTTCCGCTTGAAGGGGCAGCAAAAGATCGCTTGCTCGCAGAATTGAAGCGCTTGCACAACGGCGAAGTGGAATTGAAAGAAACGGTCAACCCGGACCTCGTCGGTGGATTCGTCCTCCGCGTCGAGGATCGCATGTTGGACGCTTCCGTGCGCCGCAGCTTGAATGCGTTGCGTCGCGAATTGACTGAACACGATTACGACCCCGAATTCTAATTCGGAGTCCATCAACCCGAATACCCGGCCACCATGGCAGAAATCAATCCAGCCGAAGTTTCTTCGATCCTGCGTGAGCAACTCGCAGGCGTCAAGTCCGCCGTTGAACTCGAAGAAGTGGGCACCGTCCTCCAGGTGGGGGATGGCATTGCTCGCATCTACGGCCTGACGAACGTTCAATCCGGTGAGCTCATCGAGTTCGAGAACGGCATCCGCGGCATCGCGTTGAACCTCGAGGAGGACAACGTGGGTGCGGTGTTGCTCGAACCTTCCGGTGACTTGAAGGAAGGCGCAACGGTCAAGCGCACGGGCCGCATCGCTTCGGTGCGTGCAGGCGAAGGCATGTTGGGCCGCGTGGTCAACATGCTCGGTGAACCCATCGACGGCAAGGGCCCCATCAAGGGCGATTTGTACGAGATGCCGGTTGAACGCCGCGCTCCGGGTGTGATTTACCGCCAGCCGGTTGCCGAGCCGCTCCAAACGGGCATCAAATCCATCGACGCGATGATTCCGATCGGTCGCGGTCAGCGTGAGCTCATCATTGGTGACCGCCAAACGGGCAAGACCACGGTGGCCATCGACACCATCATCAACCAGAAGGAATTCTACGATGCGGGTGAGCCGGTGTTCTGCATCTACGTGGCCATCGGCCAAAAAGGCTCCACCGTTGCTGGAATCGTGAAGACCCTCGAAGACGCTGGCGCACTGCCCTACACGGTGGTCGTCGCGGCTACGGCTTCCGACCCGGCTCCGCTGCAGTTCTACGCTCCGTTCACGGGTGCTGCCATCGGCGAGTACTTCCGCGATACGGGCCGTCCTGCCTTGGTGGTTTACGATGACTTGTCCAAGCAAGCCGTTGCTTACCGCGAGGTGTCCTTGTTGCTCCGCCGTCCTCCGGGACGTGAGGCGTACCCGGGTGACGTCTTCTACTTGCACAGCCGCCTTTTGGAACGTGCAGCAAAAATCATCGGTGAAGACAACATCGCGAAGGACATGAACGACCTTCCCGAATCGCTCAAGTCCGTCGTCAAGGGGGGTGGTTCACTCACCGCATTGCCCATCATCGAGACGCAGGCGGGTGACGTTTCTGCGTACATCCCGACCAACGTCATTTCGATCACGGACGGTCAGATCTTCTTGGAGTCGAACCTGTTCCTCAGCGGTGTCCGCCCGGCCATCAACGTCGGTATCTCCGTGAGCCGCGTGGGAGGTTCGGCACAAATCAAATCCATGAAGAAGGTCGCGGGTACCTTGAAGCTCGACCAAGCTCAGTACCGCGAACTCGAGGCCTTCTCGAAGTTCGGCTCCGACCTCGACGACGCTACGAAGGCTGTGCTCGGCAAGGGTGAGCGGAACGTGGAGATCTTGAAGCAAGACCAAAACTCGCCGATGCCCGTCGAGGAGCAAACCGCCATCATTTACTGTGGCACGAAGAACTTGCTCCGCAATGTGCCGGTGAACAAGGTGCGTGAATTCGAAGCCTCGTTCTTGGACTACATGCGCATGAAGCACGCCGACACGTTGGCGCAGCTCAAGGCTGGAAAGTACTCGGACGAACAAACCAGCGTGATCGAGGCAGCTGCCAAGGAGGTGGCCGCCCAATACGCCTAAGCTGAAGCCCCATGGCTGGAGGACTCAAAGAAGTACGGGAGCGCATCACCTCGGTGCAAAACACCATGCAGATCACCTCTGCAATGAAGATGGTGTCCGTGGCGAAGCTGCGCCGCGCTCAGGACGCCATCACCCGGATGCGTCCGTACGCGGAGAAGCTCCAATCGGTGTTGGCGAACGTGAGCGGATCCCTTGCCTCGGGAGAGGGCGTCTACTCCGAGCAACGTCCGGTGAAGCGGGTGTTGCTGGTGGCCATCACCTCCAACCGCGGACTCTGCGGCGGCTTCAACAACAACATCATCAAGGAAGTCAACGTCGCCATGGGCGACACGTCGAAGTCCTTCCATGTGTTGCCATTGGGCAAGAAGGCGAATGACGCGTTCCGCCGCCGCAAGGAGTTGCAGCCTCAAGGCTTCGCTCAGGATACGTGGAACATCTTTGAGGACTTGAACTTCGCGGCCGCGCAGGATTTGGGCGACCGGATTTTGAGCCAATTCGCGGACGGGACGTACGATGAAGTGCGTTTGTTCTACAACAAGTTCGTGAACGCGGCAGTCCAAATCCCGACCAACGAAGCCTTCCTTCCGCTCCTCCCGGCCTCCGACGAAGGCTCCACCAGCGAAACGGAATACCTCTTCGAACCGTCGCAAGCCGAAATCGTGGAGCGCATCATCCCGAATTCCTTGAAAGTCCAGCTTTACAAGGGATTGCTCGAGAGCCACGCCTCCGAGCACGGAGCCCGGATGACGGCAATGCACCAAGCAACCGAAAACGCTTCGGAATTGCTCCGGGATTTGCGCATCTCCTACAACAAGGCGCGTCAGGCAGCCATCACGACCGAAATCCTCGAAATCGTGGCAGGTTCCGAAGCCCTCGAGGGCTGATGCAACGCGCATCCGAATTGAAAAGCCCGCTCCGCAAGAGCGGGCTTTTTCGTTCCCTGCATTAGCTTCGTTCCATGGGTTTCCGCATCCGCATCCTGTTGGGCATGTTCGCCCTCATCGTACTGGCCCTCGTCGGCACCGCATTGGTCGCCTACCGATTCGACCGAGAGCAGCAGGACGTGTACAACAAGTTGCGGCTGCAGCGCAAGGAAGCCGCGGTTGAACGGAGCCTCGAATACGCGTTCAACAACTACAGCGGCACGTGGTCCGATGAGGTCATTCCCGCGTTGTTTTCCGATCGCATTTGCGAGTTGTCCGACATCCACGGCTTGAGCATCAGCTTGTACAACCCGGAGGGCAAGTTGCTCATCAGTTCGCTGTTTGGCGCCCCGAGCGACAGCACCGCATTGTTGCAGGTTCCGCAGGAGGTCATGGGGGATTTGCAAGGCCAAACCGAATCCGAAGGCCAAGACATCGACTACGGCGATTACATCATGGCGTACTGGAACTTTCGGGACCACGACGGCGCCGTCGTGACCATTGCGAACGTCCGCTACGACAAGCGCCAAATGGAGGCCAGCGGCTTCATGCCGTTCGTGGCGAATTTGGCCCCCTTGTACATCGCCCTTTTCCTCGGCGCGGCCTTGCTTGCCGTTTTCTTAACGAACAACATCGTTCGTCCACTCACCGCGCTGCGCCAACGCCTCAGTGAACTCGATTTGACCGCCTCCCAAGCTCCGATTCACTACGAAGGCCAAGACGCCATTGGCGACCTTGTGAAGCAATACAACGCCCTCCTCGGTGCCCTGAAAGAAAAGGTGGACGAATTGGCGAAGTCGGAACGCGAGGGGGCTTGGCGCTCCATGGCGATGCAGGTTGCCCACGAAATCAAGAACCCGCTTACACCGCTCAAGCTCGGCGTGCAACAGCTCCAGCGCGCGGTGCGGGAGGAGCGCCCGGATTTGGCCCAACGCGTCGAACGGTTCGCCCCCATGGCGATTGCCCAAATCGACGTCCTCACCGCCGTGGCCAGTGACTTCTCTCAAATGGCGAGCATCGACCCGGATCGCTTCGAAACCGTGGACTTGAAGGAAGTGCTCACGGCTTCGGCCAACTTGTACGACCCCCATGGTGTCGTGGCGGATTTGCCCGAAGGCGACCTCATCGTCCGCGGCACCCGAAAGCACCTCCTGCGCGTCTTCAACAACCTCCTTTCTAATGCGGTGCAGGCCGTCGAAGAAAAGGGGTCGGGCTCCGTGCGCATCCAAGCCGAGCGAGCGGGCCAAGGTTGCCTGGTCCGCGTGGTGGACGAGGGCGTGGGCATCGCTTCCGAACGACTCGACCGCATCTTTGAACCCCGATTCACCACGAAATCCAGCGGAACGGGATTGGGGCTCAGCATGGCCCAAATGCTGGTGAATCACTTCGGCGGGCTGATTGAAGTCGCCTCCGAACAGGGGGTGGGCACCACGTTTTCGGTGTGGTTGCCTACGGCACTCGAATGACTTTTCCACCGCGGATGGGGGAAAATATGTTAACGCAAGCATAAGCTTCTGTTATCGAATCTTCCGATTATTGTTTTCTAATCCGTGTTCTGTCGACATGGAGGGGTGTTACCAAACGACCGAAAACAACTAAACCGTTTGTTCATGAAAGCACAACTGCTCTTTTTCATGGCCTTGCTGTTCGCAGGAACCAGCTGGGCCCAAACCCAAGTGTCCGGTACGGTCACTGACAAGAGCTCAGGGGAATCCCTTCCCGGAGTGACGGTCGTGGTCGATGGCACCGGCACCGGGGTTTTCACGGACTTGGATGGGCGATTCTCCCTCCAGGCAAATCCATCCACCGACGCCCTCGTCTTCAGCTTCGTGGGGTACAACACCACCCGCGTCAAGCTCGATGGCAACACCACGGTCAACGTCAAGTTGGAAAGCGGTGTCGCCCTCGATGAAGTCGTGGTGACCGCACTCGGGGTTTCGCGCGAAAAGAAGGCGCTCGGCTACTCCGTTCAGGAGTTGGGCAACGACGCCTTCACGCAAGCGAAGACGGAGAACGTCGTGCGCTCGTTGACCGGTAAAATCGCCGGGGTGCAAGTCACGTCGGGCACGTCCATCGGTTCTTCTTCGAAGATCTTATTGCGTGGTGCGAGCTCGATCACGGGCGACAACCAGCCGCTCTTCGTCGTTGACGGGGTGCCCATGGACAACTCGGACTACTCGACCGCGAACCAACAGCGCTCGGCGGGTGGTTACGACTACGGCAACGCCATCCAGGATTTGAACCCGGACGACATCGAGTCGGT
>CAYMHW010000063.1:0-13174 GCA_964390365.1 uncultured Comamonadaceae bacterium
CCACCGCTCCCACCCCGTTCCCGCCACATCCAACGGCTCCCCGCCGACCTCACCCCCCGGCACCGCCAAAAACGCAGCCACAGCCGCCACCACCGCGACCACCGCCCCCAACGCCCAACCTTTCCATTCCGCATTCATGCCCCGAAGTTCAGGAAATCCGGCTCCAATCCGGCCGCCCCGCCGCCACACGTTTCAACTCCCGATTGAGGATAGCATGCTCCGGCTTGGCCAGTTCCGGATCCTCCTCCAACACCCGCGAGGCGATGTAGCGCGCGGCGCTCAACACCTCCCGGTCCCGCATCAAATCCGCCATCTTCAAATCCGGCACCCCGGACTGTTGCGTGCCCATCAAATCGCCCGGCCCCCGCAACTCCAAATCCACCTCCGCGATCTCAAACCCGTCATTCGTTCGGCACATCGTTTCCATCCGCAGCGCCGCCTCCTTCCCGAGGTCGTCCTTCGTCATCAAAATGCAGTAGCTCTGCTCGGCCCCACGCCCCACCCGGCCCCGCAACTGGTGCAGCTGGGAAAGGCCGAAACGCTCCGCCGACTCAATGATCATGACGGACGCGTTGGGGACGTTCACGCCGACCTCGATGACCGTCGTGGCCACGAGGATGTGCGATTGCCCGCTGGCAAACCGCTTCATTTCGAGGTCCTTGTCTTCGGCGGGCATGCGGCCGTGGACGATGCTGAGGCGGTACTTCGGGAGCGGAAAGCGCCGGGAAAGGCTCTCGTAGCCGTCCATCAGGTCCTTGTGATCGAGGGTCGCGCTTTCTTCGATGAGCGGGAACACGACGTAGACTTGGCGGCCGCGCGCGATTTCTTCCTCCACGAACTGGAGCACGCGGATCCGGGCGCCGTCCGTGCGGTGAACGGTGCGAATGGGCTTGCGGCCGGGCGGCAATTCGTCGATGATGCTGACGTCGAGGTCGCCGTAGGCCGTCATGGCGAGGGTCCGCGGGATGGGGGTCGCCGTCATGACGAGGACGTGGGGGGGCGGAGTGGATTTGGCCCAAAGCTTCGCGCGCTGCTGTACGCCAAACCGGTGCTGCTCATCGATCACGGCGAGCCCCAACGCCTTGAACTTCACGCCGGGTTCGATGAGGGCGTGGGTGCCAACGAGGATGTGCACGTCGCCGTTCGCGAGGCCTTCGAGGATGGGCACGCGGTCGGCTTTTTTCACGGAACCGGTGAGGAGCTCGACGCGCACGTCCATTTCCGCCAGCAACTCCTTGAAGCCGAGGAAGTGCTGGTTCGCGAGGATTTCCGTTGGGGCCATCACGCAGGCTTGGTAGCCGTTGTCGATGGCGAGGAGGGCAGTCAGGAGGGAGACCACCGTTTTGCCGGAGCCGACGTCGCCTTGGAGGAGGCGGTTCATGTGCCAACCCGTGTTCGTGTCGGCGCGGATTTCGCGCATGACGCGTTTTTGGGCGCCGGTGAGTTCGAAGGGCAGGTGGTTTGCGTAGAAGGCGTTGAACCGATCGCCGACGGCCCCGAACCGAACACCGGGTTGATCGGTGGTGGCAATCTGCTTCTTGCGGACGAGGAGGAGCTGGAGGTACAAGAGCTCCTCGAACTTGAGGCGGTTGCGGGCGCGCTCGGCGGTGGCGGGGTCGGGCGGGGAATGGACGGTCCGGAAGGCCTCGTCCCGCGAGGGCATGCGGAGCTCGGCGAGGAGTTCGGCGGGCAGGGTTTCGGGGATGGCCAATTCATTCGCGCCCAACACCGTGCGGATGAGCCGCGCGATGCCCGCCGACGACAACCCGCGGTTCGTCAACTTCTCGGTCGAGGAATACACGGGCTGCAGCCCGAGCCCCTTCCGGCCCTCGAACGTGTCCAAGCGCTCCACTTCGGGATGCGCGATGTTCCACTTGCCGCCAAACCGCGCGGGCTTGCCGAAAATGACGACCTGCTGGTGAACCGGCATCTGGGACACGATCCACCGGCCGCCCTTGAACCAAACCAATTCCAACCGCCCCGTGGCGTCCTCAAATTGCGCGACGATGCGCTTGCCCCGCTTCGTGGGCACCTCGTTCACGGAGGTGATGACGCCCTGCAACTGGATGGCCGCCGCATCGGACTGAATGGCCGCCACGTCCACAAACTGTGAGCGGTCCTCGTACCGGAACGGAATGTGTTCCAGCAAATCGCCGGCGGTGTGGATGCCGAGCTCGACACGCAGGAACTCGGCGCGCTGGGGCCCCACGCCTTTCACGAATTCAATCGGGGTGTCGAGTTGGATCGAGGGCATCGCTTGTGCAAGGTCGCCCAGGGCGGGCTTGAAAGCAACACAGCCGCCCCAGAATGGAGCGGCTGCGTCAAAGTTCAGGGCGTGAACGCGCTCAAGCGAGCATCGTCACGGGGTTTTCCAAGTAGGTCTTCAACGTGTTCAAGAAAGCCGCACCCGTTGCGCCATCCACCACGCGGTGGTCGCAGCTCAAGGTGACCTTCATGACATTGCCCGGCACCACCGCACCATTCTTCACGACGGGCACCTGCTGAATGCCTCCCACCGCCAAGATGCAGGCGTCGGGCGGGTTGATGATGGCGGTGAACTCCTCAATGCCAAACATCCCCAAGTTCGAAATCGTGAAGGTGTTGCCTTCCCAATCGCTCGGTTGCAGCTTCTTGTCGCGCGCCTTCCCGGCGAACTCCTTCACTTGCGCTCCGATGGCGGTCAGCGGCAACGTGTCCGTGTGGCGCACCACCGGCACAAGCAACCCGTCCTCGACCGCAACGGCCACGCCGATGTGGACGTGCTCGTTGTACCGAATCCGGTCGCCGAGCCACGAGCTGTTCACAGCGGGGTGCTGCTTCAGCGCGAGCGCCGAGGCCTTCACCACCATGTCGTTGAAGCTGACCTTCGTGTCGGGCAGGGCGTTGATCGTCTTGCGAGCCGCAATCGCCGCGTCCATGTCGATGGAGATGGACAGGTAGAAATGGGGCGCGCTGAATTTGCTTTCTGCGAGGCGACGGGCGATGGTCTTCCGCATTTGGGAAACCGCCACTTCCGTGTAGCGCTCTTGACCGGCCAAAACCGCAGCCGGAGCAGCCGCTGGCACGAACGCCTCGATGTCGCGCTTCACAATCCGACCCGCGTCACCGCTTCCAGGAACCACCCCGAGCGGAATGCCGCGCTCCTCCGCCAATCGCTTCGCCAACGGCGAGGCCTTGACCCGGCCATTGACCGCAGGGGCGGGAGCCGGAGCTGCAACGGGTGCGGGTGCTGCGGCGACGGGTGCGGGTGCGGGTGCTGCCGCGGGCGCAGGAGCAGGGGCTGGTGCGGGAGCAGCTGCAACAGGGGCCGGAGCTGGAGCCGCGGGCGCTGCTGCGGCCGCGCCATCCAACAGCGCCTGAAAATCCTCGCCCTCCTCGCCCACGATGGCCAGCACGCTGTCCACAGGAGCGGAACCGCCTTCCGGTACGCCAATGTGCAACAACACCCCGTCGTTGAACGATTCAAATTCCATCGTCGCCTTATCGGTCTCGATCTCCGCGAGCAATTCTCCGCTCTCAACAGCGTCACCGATGTTCTTGTGCCAAGCCGCAACGACCCCTTCGGTCATCGTGTCGCTCAACTTGGGCATCCGAATGATTTCAGCCATGGCTCAGTGTAGTGGGTTCAGGTGGGTTCAGTTCGCCGCCAATCAATCGTTGACGTACGGATAAGGTTCCGAATAAACGTCTTCGTAAAGTTCTGAAGGATCGGGCAGCGGGCTTTCTTCCGCATAAACGATGCATTCCTCGACCAACTCCTTCACTTCCTTTTCGACGGCCTTCAAATCGTCTTCGGTGGCCCAACCTTGGTTCAACAACACGTTGCGAACGTGGAGAATGGGGTCCTTCTCGAGGTACTCGTTGACTTCCTCCTTCGTGCGGTACTTCTGAGGGTCCGACATGGAGTGGCCTTTGTAGCGGTAGGTTTGGATGTCGAGGAGGTAAGGGCCGTGTCCGGCGCGGCAGTGTGCTGCGGCTTCCGTCAACGCGTCGTACACCGCTTCGGGGCTCATGCCATCGACCGTGGCCGCGGGCATTTCGTAGCTCGCTCCGAGCTTGCGGAGGTCCGTCACGTTCGAGGTGCGCTCGACGGACGTGCCCATGGCGTACTGGTTGTTCTCGACGATGAAGATGACCGGGAGCTTCCAAGTCATCGCCATGTTGAAGGTCTCGTGGAGGATGCCTTGGCGGGCGGCACCGTCGCCGAAGAACGTCAGGGTGACGTGGTCCTCTTTGCGGTACTTGTCGGCGAAGGCGATGCCGGCACCGAGTCCGATTTGGCCTCCGACGATGCCGTGACCACCAAAGAGGTTGCGCTCCTTATCGAACATGTGCATCGAGCCGCCCTTGCCTTTCGAGGTGCCCGTGCGCTTGCCGTAGAGCTCCGCCATCACCTTGCGGGGATCGGTGCCGAGGGCAATGGGGTGCGCGTGGTCCCGGTAAGCCGTGATGTAGCGATCCGTGGGGCGCATGGCTTCCGTCATGCCCGCGAGGATGGCTTCTTGTCCGATGTACAAGTGGCAGAAGCCACCGAATTTTTGTTGGATGTAGAGCTGACCGCAACGCTCTTCGAACTTGCGCATCAAATACATGTCGCGGAACCAGCGTTCATAGACCTCCTTTGAGTGGGGAGGGGTAGCTGATTTGGGAGAGCTCTTTGCCTTGCCAACGGCGGCTTTCGTGCTCCGTGCGCGGGTGGTAGTGGCCATGGTTGTACGATTCTGTCGTGCAAATATAGGTTCAGAACCCACGAGAGTGCCGAATGGTTCAAACCAAAAAACCGCCGCAACCGCACTTCGTGTCCACGCGACACCAAGCCCGATTTCGAACGAAATCCTGTGCGTCTTGCATATCTTCGTCACGTTGGACCTGCAAGCCCTTCTCTCCGCCGCGCCGGGCATCGGACTGGATGAAATCCAGGATGCTGCGCTCCTCAGCCGCCTCGACTCGAAATTCATCGTTCGGGAAGCGTGGCTGCCGGAGCTGATTGCGGCTGTGCTGGAGGCGGGGGAGCATCGGGTTTTGGCCGTGAACGGCGTGCGCCAAACCACCTACGACAACAGCTTCCTCGATACGCCCGACCTGCGCTGCTTCGACGCCCACGCGCGCGGCCGACGGGATCGCTACAAAGCGCGCATCCGCCGCTACCGCTCCAATGGCCGCACGTTCCTGGAAGTCAAGCACAAAACGGTGCACGGGCGAACCGTGAAACAGCGGTGGGAACGACCGGGAGGTGCGGACTGGGACGCGCCGCTGACCGGCGCAGAACGTTCCGCACTTGGGGAGGCGTTTCCATTCGCTGCGGAAGCCGTGCCGGTGATGTCGAGCTCGTTCGAGCGGTTCACACTGGTTGCGCCGGGGCGCGCGGAGCGGTTCACGGTCGACACGGGGCTCGTCTTTCGGTCAGCGGATGGCTTCGTGGCGGGCCTTCCCGGGTGCGCCATCATCGAAATGAAGCAGGAACGCATCGACCGGCGCAGCCCGCTCTTCAATGCCCTCGACCCCTTCCGCGGGGCGCACCCTCCCCTCGGCCGCGCCACGCGCGTGTCGAAGTACGTGGTCGGCACCGCGCTGACCCGTCCCGAACAATCCGTGCGAACTTACCGCCCGGTCCTTCGCGAACTTGAACGAACTTTCCGGCCATGAATTGGGAACCCTTGATGGACTTTATGATGTTGTTCGGCGCGAACCTCGCGTCGGCGGTGGTGCTGGTGCTGTTCATCTACCACCAGGCCTCGCAGCGGCGGGAGTTCGTGTTCACGTTCTTGACGGTGAGTGCGGCGGTGTTCACCTTGTGCCAAATGTTGGTGGGGGTGGAATTGGATTTGGCCTTCGCCCTGGGGCTGTTCGCCATCTTCGGCATCATCCGCTACCGGACGGACGCGATTCCGATTCGCGAAATGACCTACCTCTTCATCGTCATCGCGCTTGCCGTGCTCAATGCGCTGGCGCCAGGCACGGTGGCGTGGGCGGCGATTGCCTCAGCGAACGCGGCGATGTGGCTGCTGACGTGGATCCTCGAGCGGGTGTGGAAAATCCGGCACATGGCCACGAAAATCGTGGTGTACGACCGGGTCGACCTGATCCACGCGGGGCGGCGCGCGGAATTGCTCGCCGACCTCGAGGAGCGGACGGGAGTGAAGATCGATCGCATTGAAATCGGCAAGGTGGACTTGCTGCGCGACACGGCCGTCATCAAGGTGCATTTCGATTTGGCCGAGCAGCCCGATCACTTCGAAGGCACGGGCGCAAGCGACTAAGCCCGCTGCAAGAGCACAACCGCGTGGGCGGACACGCCCTCCTCGGTACCGACGAAGCCCAGCTTCTCGGTCGTGGTGGCCTTCACGCTCACTTGGCCCACCTCAACGCCCATCACGTCCGCGATGCAAGCGCGCATCTCATCGATGTACGGCAGGACCTTCGGGCGCTGCAAACACAGCGTGCAGTCCACATTGCCCAACTCCCACCCCGCATCCGTGATGAGCCGGTACGTCGCAGCCAACAACTTCTTGCTGTCAATGCCTTTGTAAGCGGGATCCGTGTCCGGAAAATGGTAGCCGATGTCGCGCAAGGCCAACGCCCCAAGCAGGGCATCGCAAATCACGTGCAAGACCACGTCGGCATCGCTGTGCCCGACCGCGCCCTTCTCGTGCGGCACGAGGATGCCCCCGAGCCACAATTCCTCGCCCTCCCGCAGTTGGTGGACGTCGTATCCGTAGCCGATGCGCATCATTCGTCGTCGCCCCCGGCGAGTTCAGAGAACTGCAACCGCAAGGTGAACCGCAGCGTGTTCGCGAGCGGGTTTTGTTGACGCGTTGAAATGAGGTAGCTCAAATCCACCGTGAACACGGTGTACTTGATGCCCGCTCCCAGCGTAATGAATTGGCGGTTTCCCTTCGAGTAATGCTCGTTGAAGAATCCCGTCCGGAAGGCGAACACGCTGTTGTAATCGTACTCAATGCCGCCACCGATGTTGTACTCGCGCAACTCTTCGCGGAAGATGGAGCCGGGCTCCACCACACCGTCGTTGTTCACCACACCGGGCGCGTCGTAGAAGCTTTGGACGATGGCCGTCGCCACACCGACGTTGGGGTCGTAGCCGCTCACGATGCTCGTGCCGGATTCTTGGTCGTAAATCGGCGTGGTCGGCACCAGCAGCTTGTTGATGTCCGCGGTGAACGTGAGGCTGTTGTAATCGTCGATGTAGGTTTGGTAGGCCAAACCCGTCTTCAAGTTCATCGGCAAGAAGTCCCGCTCTGCACTCTCGGTGTAGCCCATCTTCGCGCCGATGTTGCTCAACGCCAAACCCCAGTTAAGCGTTCCGTCGCGCTTGCCCATCTTCGCATACGGGTTCGTGTAGAACACGCCGACGTCAACGGCCACCGAGCGCCCCGGCTTCGAGTTCGCTCCGAGGACGTTCGTTCCCCCGGTCAGGTTCGAGTTGATGAAACGGCCCGTGATGCCGCCGCTGAACTTCGAGGTGAACGCCTGCGAGAACCCGACATCGAGGCTGAATTCCGCGGGTTGGAAATCGCGGATGGTCGTGCCCGTTTCGTCCGTGAAGGTGATGTTGCCCAGCGAGAAGTAGCGCAAGGCACCGCCCCAAGCCTGCCGCTTGTTGATCTTCCGCACGCCCGTCAGATAGGCCAAATTCATGTCATCCACCAACGCCCGCAACCAAGGCGCGTAGCTCAAGCTGAACTCAAAATCGTTCTCCAAGAACGACATCTTCGCAGGATTCCAATGCAAGCTGTTGCCATCGGCAGAGAGCGCAACGCCCGCATCCCCAAGCGCACCTGAACGCGAATCGGGCGCAATCATCAAGAACGGCACCGCCGTCGTGATG
This sequence comes from uncultured Comamonadaceae bacterium, assembly GCA_964390365.1. Lineage (GTDB taxonomy): Bacteria > Bacteroidota > Bacteroidia > Flavobacteriales_D > Sanyastnellaceae > JALQTD01. The sequence goes on from CAYMHW010000063.1 coordinate 7,847, forward strand.
GTGTTCAGTTGCACGATTTGCGAGCCTTCATCAGGAGTCAACTGGGCCCAAACGCCATGCCCTCCAAACCCCGCAGAAAGCAGGACCGTCGCGGCCAAAGTCAGAATACGTGTGCGCATGTTCAAAGCTATCGGGGGCAAAGGTAACGATTCAAATCACGGACGAAGAACGACGATGCGCTCGGAATGTTGTGTGACCTCACCAGAAGATGTTTCCAATGCAATACGGCAAAGGTAGGTTCCAGGTTTCACGGCGTTTCCGTCGCCATCGCGCAGGTCCCATCGGAATGGCGCAATGCGGAACCCCGGGGATTTCACGTCCCACTCGGCCGCGTGCACCCGACGACCGGCCAGATCGAACACGTCCAGCCGGTACTTCACCGACTCGCAGGCCGCGGTGTGCTCGACATCGAACCAAACGTCCTGCGTTGCGGGGTTGGGGTACGCCGTCACCACGTCGAAGGCGACCGCATCGCCACTGACGACGGTAAAGGCCACGGAGCCGCGGCCTTGGTTGTTTTGGACATCCCACATGATGACCTCGATGACGTGCTCGCCCTCGGAAAGGCCTTCCATCGGGAAGCGGATGGTTCCGCTTCGGTAGGTGTCCAAATCGGACGTGTAAAATTCGTTCAGGGAAATTGCGCCTGCCCAATCGCCATCGATGACGGCCTTCATTTGGTGACCGATGCCCGACCCGGCCGAATTGATGCCTCCTTCATCGAACGCGCGCACCAGCAAAATGGGATCCGCGGTCGCGATGCCGCCCGAAACGAACAGCGTGTCATTGAGGTAGACCTCCACCTGCGGCGGCGTCACATCCGGAATGTAATCGGCGTTCACGCCGCCGATGTACCAGTCCTCAGAAGCCCCATGTGCGTCGGCTCCGCTTGCCAAATCCAGTGCATAACAGCTCACGCGCCCCGTTCCCCACTCGTAATCGATGTCCCGTGGCACCACAAACTCAAACGCGAAGGTGCCGTTCGTGACCGTCGACAACCCTTGGTGTACGACGTTCCGGAAAACGGAAAAGGAGAAAGGGGCGGTGCCGCCGTCGTTGTTGAGGGTGTTGATTTGGCTTCGCTTGTCGAACACCCGAACCGTGACCACGCCATTGAAATCGTGCAACGTATCGCCGGCGGCATTGGCAATGAATCCCGTGCCCGTGAACGCGTCCAACGCGCGAACGGAATCGGGCAATTGGCTCAGGACGACCTGATGCTCCGGGTAGGCGAGCCGCATCGCCGCATCGCCGAGCAAGGTGAAGTTGCGCTTGTTCGACGTGTTGCTGACTTGCGGGTCGTTCTTCGTGACGCGGGCGATGTCGCCCAAGCGCAAATCGGGCACCTGCCCATCCTCCAACGCGATGTCATAAAAGGCCCGGTTCAGCTGCTGATTCGAACTGCTGAACACCACGCGGGTGGTGGTCAGCATGCCGATGGCGCCGCCGTCTGGGTTCATCACCATCAGCTCCCCAGCACTCTCCACCTCGGGGTCGTCAAATCGCGCCAACTCGCACGTCGCCGTCATAAACAACGGCATGCGGCTTTGGTTCGTCCAATCCCGGATCATGGACAACGTCAGCACGCGCTCATGCGCCCAGCCCCGCTCCCCGCCGTGACCGATGTAATTCACGATGAGCGACCCGTCGCCCACCCGCCGATCGATGGCATCGGACGCATCCGGATAGCGCTCCCCTCCCGGCGTACTCAACTGCGGGTAGGCGTCGAAGTAGATCTTGTCCACATCGTACTCCGGATGCGCATTGGCCAACGTATTCGCGTGCTCCTCGCTGTTCATCATGTGCGACAATTCGGTCGGCCCACCGCTGCCGTCCATGTCGTCACTCACCAAGGTGATGCGATTGCGCCAAGGCCCCTTTTCGGGTTGTGCCTCGTCCAAACCGCATCCCGGATCCACGGCTTCAATCCGCCCTTCATACCGTTCCAGCTTCTCCACGAACTCCAGCGCCTCATCGGCATTGGAGCAGGGAATCCGGCCGATGCCAATGGCCATTTTGTCCCCGATGTCTTCGCCCATGTCCGGTTCGATGAAGCCGAAGTAGTCGTCGCTGACGTAGCTGCTGGTGGGGCTCAAGGAATTTGCGGATTGGTAGGTGATGATGTAGGGGGAAGAGGACAAACCGCCGCGGTTTGCGAACGTGCCGTCGCCCATCAATTGCAAGAAACGGGGGTGCCCCTCGCCGGCATCTTCCGCTCGGTCCCACAACATCATCATCAGCATTTTCAAGGCCGTGGGGTCCGGTTGGCCGCTGGAAAACTCGTTGAATACGGTTTGTTGGTAGGTCACGCCGACCGCGAGGCCTTCATCCGCGCGCATGGCCGCCCAGCGCTCGGCCGCCTCAGCGTAGACCGGGCGGGTGATGAGCACCGCGTCCAGCCCGCTCCATGCGTGCAAGTTCGAGTGGGCCACGGGACCGCGAACAACCGGGGTTGCGAATCCATAACCGGGCAGGGCGACAAACCGGCGCATGACATCGCGCTCGGCGTAAAAGACGGCGGTTTCACCTTCGAACTCGAACGGGATGCGCACGGGCTGCGTGCCCGAGGTGACATCCCAAACCGATTCCAACAGCGCCGCATTGCTCAATTCGTACCGCACCCAACCGGTTCCGGGGTCGGCCCCGAAAAACGACTCCGCGTTGCCGGAGAACCGGAGGGCGCGCTCCTGCTCGATGCGAATGAAGTCGAGCCAGCCGCGCGCATCGGAGTTGGCGGGATTGAAGGCCACCGTGACGTCCACCCGAGCGTTGTTTCCGTTGCCCGTGACGATTTGGCCTTCGAGCGTCAGGCCGGCCGAGGTCGCCACGGGGGAAGTCGAGGCGGTGGAGGTGATGTTGTGAAAGGCCGTGGCGCTCGCTGCACCGGCGGTCACCGTGAAGGAGCTCGCCGCATCCAAGGAACGGGCGATGAGCTCGATGCGCACTTGGCCCACTTCCGGCTCGGCGAAGGGCACCGGAAAGGTGAAGGTCCGCTCCAATACGCTTCCAAATTCCTCGCCGTACCATTCGCGTCCGGAGCGATTGGGGCTCTGCTGTTCTTCTTCGTGAAACGCAACGTGTCGGGTGGTTTGGACGGTGTCCTCGGCCTCCACGCCTGCCGGCAGTCCCGCGCTCGTGACCATGCGGTTGCCCAGGCGTCCGGGCGCGTCGTCGATGCGCACAAAAAAGGTGGCTGAGTCGGAGTAGGCGTTGCGCAGGTGCGTGAAGTGGCCCGTTTCTGGGTTGTGCTCAATGGCGTGAGGGCCGTCTGCCCAAAACAGAAACTCCCCCTGCCCCACATGCACCGCATCCTCGTCCCCACGCCACCACACCGCCACAGTAGCGGGATCCAGCGGACGTTCGACGCTGTTCGACATGGGCAAGGCATGCCCCCCGTTGCCAAAGACCGTCACGGATTCGGGCGACACCGACTCGGGATCCACACCGATGGCGGACCAAAACGCCGCGTCGAGCTTGTACACGCCGTCGCGGGGAACGTCGACGCGGAACAGTTGGCCTTCAGCAAGCACGGACGTTTCGGGCCAATCCCACGTGCGGTTGCCCCCCGCGTCCGCCCCCATCGGGTGCTGGCCCCACTGAACTTCGAACCGCTCGAGGCGCTCCACGCCTCCGGTGGCTGCATTGTAGCGCAGCATGGGGGCTTTCCATTGCATGGCGCCATGCACCCACCGAGACGAGGCGTTGGGCCAATCGCCCTCCCCCTCCCGCGCGGCCTCACTCAGCCGCCGCACCGCCGCTTCCTGCAAACCCGCAACCGGAACCCAATCGGCGTCGAGGGTGAGCAGCACGCCATCCCCCCATTCCGATTCGGTGGGCCATTCCCAAACGCCGAAGGGGATGCCGTCTTCCTCGAAGCCCTCTTCAGGGATCCAAGGCAAATCGGGGGACCAGCGGATCTCGGCGGAGCCCGTGAGCACTTCGGACGGGGTTTGGCCCCACATCACCAGCGCACGAGGGACGCCCACCGTCAGCCCCAACAACAGGGCGATTCGCACCTTCCAAATCAGCATGCCGCGAAGTTCATCATTTTCCATTCATGCAACACCTCACCTCCAACGCGCGTTCATTCGTTATCGTGTGCGCTGAGTGCCTTCACCCCGAAACTCCTTTGAAAAACATGCGTCGCCTCGCTTTTTTCTCTATTATTGTGGATTCATTGGTCAAACCTGCGATGAAGCTACGATTCACCCAAGTCAATTTGTCCGTGTTCAGCGGATTGCTCCTGCTGTCGGCAGCCCTTGTGGCGCCTGACACAGCGCGGGCGCAAGACCCTGAGTTCACCCAGTATTATGCGAACCCGCTGTACCTGAATCCGGCCTTCGCGGGCACGGAGCGGTGTCCGCGTTTGACGATGTCCTACCGCAACCAGTGGCCGGCCATGAGCGGAAACTTCGTCACCACGGCTGCGGCATACGACCAACACGTTGAATCCATCCAAGGTGGATTGGGCTTTTTGGTCGTCAACGACCAAGCGGGGCAAGGCACGCTGACCACCACGACGGCGAGCGGCATCTACAGCTACCAGCAAGCTGTGACGCGGAAATTCTCCATCAAGGCGGCGCTGCAAGTCACGTACATGCAGAAGGCGTTGGATTGGAGCCGTTTGACCTTCGGCGACATGATCGACCCGCGTCGCGGATTCATCTACGAGACGCAAGACATTCCCCGTGGGGAGATGGTGAAAGCGGTGGATTTCAGCACCGGATTGATCGGATTCAGCGACAAGTACTACTTCGGTTTGGCCGTTCACCACTTGAACGAGCCGAATGAATCATTGGTCATCGGCACGAGCCGCCTTCCGATGAAGTACACCTTGCACGGTGGAGCGGTTTTGCCCTTGCAGCGGTCGGTGAAAGGGGTGGAAGCCACGATTTCGCCGAACTTCTTGTTGCGTCAACAAGGCGAGTTCCGTCAGTTGAACCTCGGCGTCTACGTGAAGAAGGGTCCGCTCGTCGGTGGCGTGTGGTACCGCGGAATTCTGTTCACGGACTACCGCGACGCCTTCATCGCCACGGTGGGCATCGAGTCGGACGTCATTCGGTTTGGATACAGCTATGACATCACGGTTTCGGAGTTGACCCCGGCCACTGGTGGCGCACACGAAATCAGCATGACGATTCAGTTCGATTGCCGCAACAAGCGCTCCAAGTTCCGCGCAATAAAATGCCCCGCCTTCTAGTTCTTTGGGAACGGGAAGCGGTTTGAGTAACCTGTTGCACGTTGAACGCGTAAGCAAGATTTGAAGCAAGAAATGGAAACCCCCTCACAGATGACTTGGAATTCCTCTCGCACGTTGGCCTTGTTGGT
>CAYMHW010000064.1:0-13148 GCA_964390365.1 uncultured Comamonadaceae bacterium
ATGACCGTGCCCGATGGGGTGTGGGTCGGGGGGCAGGGTTTCTTGGGCAAACTCGTTGCGTTCGAGCCGGTGGAGTGGGAGGACTGGACGGCGCAGCTGGTGGAGGTCGCAGGCGATTTTGGCGATGTTTGGAGTTTGGAGCCGGGCGATGGCGGCATGTTCGTTCGCACTTCTTCGTTTGTCGGGTTTCTCACGGATTCAGGCGCATTCAGCGTGTTGGCTTCGGGTTCGGTGGTCAGTGGTTTCAAGGTGGATGCTGGATACGGATGCCAAATCGCCAACAAGCTCCTTCGATTCGACGCCAACGGAGTTGCCAATGGCGAGTGGCCGCTTCCTCTGGCCGTGCGGGTCCAAGCCTGGATCGATGGTTCTGTGCCGCGGGTGTTGACCCACGCTCGCGGGATCTGGCAATGGGACGGAAGCGAATGGGTCCGTGAGGCGTCCTCGTTGAGCGATGCCCTTGCGGAGGCTCGGGCCCATGTGGCGGTGGCCTCGCCCGAGGGTTGGCTCGTCGGCACCGCGCAGGGCGGGGTGATCGTGAGCCGCGATTGGTCGACCGTGAGCGCGCGGTACAATGAATCGGCGGGCTTATTGGGCACTTCGGTCGTGGGCATCGCGGTGGACGAACTCGGAAATGCCTGGGTGGCCGCAGAGGGCGGGTTGAACATCATTCGCTTCAGCTGGCCTCAACGCGTTCCGCAGTTGACCGAGACCTTAAAGGAGTCGGGTTACTCGTCCTTGCATTTGGCCTCCGGTCGCAGGTATTGGGGCACTTCCCTTGGCGTGAAGACGCAGGCTTCTCGCAATGCGCCCTTGCGGCAGGTGGTGGGGGTTGAAGACCAAACCTGGTCCCTTCAACTCCTCAACGACCGCCCTTGGGTCTCTCACCTCACCGGCGGGGGATGGCTCGATGGCGAGTCCTACGAGCCCGTGCTCCAAGGGGTAGGGGTCTGGGAAGTCGTCGATCAGCCGGGCACCCGGTACCATTATGCTGGCACCTTTGATGGGCTGGTTCGCTTGGATTTGACCGGCATGGAGCCCCCGAAGCCTGTCGAGGGATTCGGCGAAACAGCGCGCTTTGTGGTCTTCGAGGCGCAGCGTGTGGTGTGGGTGGCTTATCCGTACAAGGGAGTGTACCGCGTTGAGCTGAATGAGGATGGCACCCGTGCGGAGCGGGTCCGCTTGTACACCAGCGAGGATGGCTTGCCCGAACCCATTCACGTGGAAGTGTTTGACGCGGCGGGCGAGCCGATTTTTTCGACCAACGAAGGGTTTTATCGCTACGATGGGGCGTCGGACCGGTTGGTTCCTGCCCAGGAGGCGTTCGCCGGGATGATTCCTCGGGAGGGGCACGTGGAGCGGTTGTACGCGGGGGAGCACGCTACGTGGTGGTTCCTTCAAGGCCAGACTGCAGGCCAAATCCACCCCCAAACCTCCAACCTGAAAACCACCATGGAAGTCCGTCGCATCCCGCTGACGGGCACGCCATTGGTGGCTCCCTTCGAACGGCTGGAGCTCCTCTCCGAAGACCGGGTGTGCGTGCCCGTGGAGGGCGGCTTCCTCTACCTCGACGCGAACCGCATGTCCGTCGATGCGGCCCCGCCAGCACTCACCGTGCACTCCGTGACCCACCTGAACAACGGAGAGGGCGCCCGATCGCTTCCGGTGCATGAGACCGCCCTGAATCCGGGCAACCACGCCTTGGAAATCCGGCTCCGGGGTTTCGACCCGAAGTGGGCCGGTGTCCAGCGATACCAGTGGCGCCTCGATGACGAAGGTGCGGAGTGGTCCCGCCCGCAGGAGTCCGCCCGCGTCATGCTCGGCGGCCTCGGGCCGGGAACGCACCGCATTCAATTCCGGGCCATCATCGAAGACGGCTTTACGGGGCCCGTCACGGATTGGGAGGTCCGAGTGGCCCATCCTTGGCACGAGCGCTGGGAATTTCGAATCGCGTTGTTCGCCTTGATCATCGCGGCCGGGATTTGGTTCGTGCGGTGGAAGCAGCGGCGCATCCGCATCGAGCACGCACAAGACTCCGCGCGCATCGAAGCCGATCGGGTGCGGTCGGAGGAGCGCTACCGCCGCGAAATCGAGTCCACCGAGCTGCGCTTGGAGGCCGAACGGTTGCGCCGGGTGGAGGCGGAAGTGGCGGCGAAGAATCAGGAGTTGGCCTCTGCGACGATGCATTTGGTCCAAAAAGCGCAAATGACCGCGACCCTGCAAACCGGCCTTCAAGCCCTGCGCGAAAGCGTCGCCCCCGCAGAACGGAAGCAAGTCGATAAACTGCTATCGGTGCTCGGCGCGAGCTCGCGACTCGATGACAATTGGGAACAGTTTACCCAGCAATTTGACCAAGTGCACGTGGAATTCCACAAGCGGCTGCTGGAGCAATTCCCCGACTTGACGAAGAACGACCTGAAGCTGTGTACGTACTTGCGGATGAACTTGTCGTCCAAGGAAATCGCCTCGCTCACGTTCGTAACGGTGCGGGCGGTGGAGGTGAGCCGGTCGCGCTTGCGGAAGCGGTTGGGTTTGGATCCGAGCGATAACCTGCTTCAGTTCATCCAGAGTTTGTGACTCATGGTGCGGGGTAGGCGAAGCCCGCGAACCCCCCGCCCGGTGCGAGTTCCACTGTCAGCGTGTCGCCCGGTCCCACCGTGCGCTTGGTCTTGACGATGCCGGCTGGGCCGTCCTCCCACAGCAGGAGTTCCCAACGACCTGCATGACCGACGCGCTCGAGGAACCCCAGCGGCTCCGCCACCGTTCGCGGTTCTTCGGCATTGATGCCACCGATGAAGACCCGGTCGCCCCCGCGTTCTTGCCGGGCGACAACAGCAAATTCCCCGACCTCGCCGGACAGCACGTCCGTCCATTCCCAATCCACCGCCAGGTGTTCGAGGAAGTCCACAAACACCGGCTCGCGCTCGTAGTGTTCGGGGAGGTCGCAGGCCATTTGGAGCGGGCTGTAGAAGACCACGTACAGGCCCAGTTGTCCACCGAGCGTGGTGGGAATGCGGTTTGCCGGGCGCCACGGGTCGAGCGACAGGTGCACGGCTCCCGGCGTGAAGTCCATCGGTCCCGCCAGCATGCGCGTAAACGCGAGGGTCGCATTGTGGTCCACCGGATTGCCGCCGTTGCGGCCCCACGCGTTGAATTCCTGCCCGCGCGCGCCTTCGCGGCTCATGAGGTTGGGCCACGTCCGCCGGATGCCCGTGTCCTTGATGGGTTCGTGGATGTTCAACGCGACGCCATGCCGCGCGGCCGTTTCCACCGTGCGTTGGTAATGTTGCACCATCCATTGCCCGTGGTGGGGTTCGCCGCGCGGAATGATCGGACCGACGTAGCCGGTTTTTACGGCGCGTTGGCCGAGGGCGGCCAGTTGGGCATACGCCGTGTCGAGTTGCGCGTCGTAGGTGGTGACCGCCGCGCTGGTTTCGTGGTGCGCGATGAGTTGCACCCCTTGGTTTTGGGCATGCAAGGCCAAACCCCGCAAATCGTAATCCGGATAAGGCGTCACAAAGTCAAACACCCCCTCCCGGTCATCGAAGCCAATCCACCGCTCCCACCCCGTGTTCCACCCTTCAACGAGCACTCCGTCGAACCCGTGCGCCGCGGCAAAGTCGATGTAGCGCCGCGTGTTTTCGGTCGTGGCTCCATGCCGGCCGTGCGCATCCCCCACGATGGGCTGCCCGTCCTCGTCGGTCTTCCACATCGACCACGACGACTTGTCCAAGTGCATTTCCCACCAAATTCCCACGTACTTCATCGGGCGCACCCACTTCCAATCTTCCCCCGTCGGGTCTTCGGCCTGCGGGGCGTTCAAATCCAGCGCCATCGTGCTCTCCAGCAGCCCGCCCGCATCGTCCGATAGCGTCAGCGTCCGCCACGGCGTGCTGAACGGCAGTCCGATGCGCGCCGGGCCGACAAGGTCCGTAACCAATCCACGCTCCGTTCGCTTCAAGGTGATTTCCGGGTAATCGTAGAGCGCTGCTTCGTGCAACGCGACGTGCAGCCCGTCGTCGTAGCGAAACGTAGCCGGGGTGGCGATGGCGTTTTCCTTGACGGTGGTGCAGATGATGGCCGTGCTGTCCCAAGCGGCGAACGCGTCGATTTCATCCAACCGCGTGTGCTGGTACAGCAACTCGTAGCTATCCCAATCGCCCGGAATCCACCACGCCTCTGGGTTTCCGACGAGGTTCATTGCGCTCAGCTCCTCAACCACGGTGAGGCTGTCGCGGTCGTCGCGCTCGTGAAAATGCGTGCGAAACGCGACCCCGTCATCCATCACGCGAAACTCCACTGCCCACCGGTGACCCCAAACGTCCACGAGTTCCATCCGACCCACTTGGGCTTCATCGTGCACCCGGCGCTGCTCCCCCCAAGGCAGTTCGTAATCCTGCACGAGCAACTCGGGCCCGGTGCATGCGACAATGCGCTGCCCGCGCTCCGGTCCCGGCGTTCCTTCGAACTCAAAGGCAATCGGGGAATACCCGACGACCTCGGCCCCATCCCGTTCCACGGTGTAGTACAGGATGCTGTGGTCATCCAGGGCAACGGTGGCGGTGATGCGGCCATCCGGAGAAGTCAGCGTCAACGCGGTGCTCGAATCGAGCACGGCGGGACCGCTCGTGCATGCGGTCAGGACGAGCAGCCAGGTCAGGTGTTTCATGCCCGGCGGGTTGCGACCAAACGGGCAACTGCCGCCGGGCCTTGGTGGAACGGACCCTCATCGAGCGTGGTGCGAACCAGCTCGCATTGGACGACGTCGAGCTCCGCAAAATCCTCCCGCAGCATCGCTTCCGTGAACAGCATGCTCGGATCCTTGGGGCCGCCTGAAGTGAACTGCAGTTGGTCCGGGTTGAACCCTTCGAGGATGAGGGTGCCCCCCGGGCGAAGCCAACCCAGTACCCGCTCGTGAAAGGCGCGGCGGCGGTCGGCGGGCATGTGGGCGAACACGAGGCCGATGGCGTCGAAGGTTTGGCCGGGTTCAAAGGCGAAGGCATCGGCCACGCAGGCGTTGATCGTCACGTTCGCTTCGCGCGCCCACCGTTGCGACTTGTCCACGCCCTCTGAACTGTAATCGAAGGAATGCACGTCCCATCCTTGCTGGGCCGCGTGCAGGGCGTTCCGACCTTCTCCGTCGCAGGGCAACAGGAGGCTGCCCGGGGTCAACAACGCCAGCTGTTCCGCAAGGAAGGCGTTGGGTTCCTTGCCGTACGCTGCTGCTTCCGCAGCGTAGCGTTCGTTCCAAAACTCGTTCATGGGAGGTCAACTTTCAAGGGGACAAAGGTGTTGCTTTTTGGTCGAATCCAAAGCAACTTAACCCCATGAACGATTCCGGTTTCTTGCGGTTGCGCAAGCAGGTACCGCAACAGCGCCAAACCTCGGCGCGTGAGCGCATTGCGCTGCTCGATGCGTTGTACAACGAGGTGTGGCGTCGGCGGGAGGACTTGCACGCGGCGATGTACGCGGATTTTCGGAAACCCGCGGAGGAGGTGGACCTCACGGAAATCTTTGTGCTCAAGAGCGAAATCGCCTACGTCAAGCGCCGCTTGAAGGGGTGGATGCGCCCGAAACGTGTGGGGGGCGGCCTGGCGATGGTGGGTTCGGCCGCTTGGGTCAAGCCGGAGTCGAAGGGGGTGGTGCTCATCATGGCGCCGTGGAACTACCCGATGCAGTTGCTGTTCCGTCCCTTGGTTTCCGCGCTCGCCGCGGGGTGCACGGCCATGCTCAAGCCGTCGGAGATGACGCCGAAAACGGCGCAGGTCCTGCAGGAAATCGTGGAAGCGGCCTTCGATCCGAGTGTCGTTCAGCTCGTGCAGGGTGGGGCGGACGTGGCGCAGGCGTTGTTGGCGTTGCCGTTCAATCACGTGTACTTCACGGGGTCGCCGGCGGTGGGGCGTTTGGTCATGGCGGCGGCTGCGCAGCATCCGTGCAGCGTGACGTTGGAGTTGGGGGGCAAGTCGCCCGCGATCGTGGATGCGACGGCGGATTTGAAGGTGGTGGCTCGGCGTTTGGCCTGGGGAAAATGCGTGAATGCAGGCCAAATCTGCGTCAGCCCCGACTACGCGCTCGTTCCCGCAGACCGGCGCGACGCCTTCGTGAACGCGCTGCGCGACGCGATGATCGCCCAATACGGCCCGGACCCCGCGACGGCTCCGGACTACCAGCGCATCGTGAACCCCCGGCACGCCGCCCGCATCGCCGGCCTCATCCAGGACGCCGTGGACCGCGGCGCCCGCATCGCCCACGGCGGCGCAACCGATCCCGACCAAGCCTTCATCGCTCCCACCATCCTCGTCGATGTCCCCCGCGACGCGGCCATCCTCACCGAAGAGATCTTCGGCCCCGTCCTCCCGGTGCTCACCTACACAAGCGAGGATGAAATCGTCGCGGAAGTGGAAAGCCGACCGACCCCGCTCGCCCTGTACCTATATAGCAGGCACCGCAAACGCATACGGCGCCTCCTCAACCGCCTCCAATCCGGCGGCGCTGCCATCAACCAATCCGTCGTCCACGTCGGCCACCGGGCCCTGCCCTTCGGCGGCCACGGCAACAGCGGCATCGGCGCCGGCCACGGACATTACGGCTTCATCGAGTTCACCCACCAGCGCGGCGTGTACCAACAAATCCTGCCCAGCGCCGCGGAGGCGCTCGCACCGCCCTACACGCCCTTCAAGCGCAAGCTCATCAACGCGGTGCTCCGCTGGCTTTGATCGATGCGGAGCGCCGTCCGTCTCGCTGCAGAGACCGAGTGGCTCGCGGTACCCGAGGCGAAATAACAGGTTTTGGCTCAACCGGTTCGGCCGTTCCTCGCTCCGATTCGTACCTTGCGGCCGGCATGTGGACCCAACGCGTCATCTCCCATTTCTTGTTCAGCATCATGCTGCTGGTGCAAGCGCATGCGGCCATTCCGCATCAGCACCTCGGAGCTTCGGGTTCGTGCGGTGCGGTTTGCCATGCCCCTGAACGTGCGGAAAGTTGGTGGGATGCGGTGGTGCACGAGGTGCACGATTTGGTGCACCGCCACGCCGAGACGGCGGCTTGCGAGTCGGACGAGGAAGTCTACCGCCCCGCTTCTGAGCTTGAATTCGAAGCGGTGCAGGCGACCCTGCCCCCCGCCATCGGACGCGTCGCTGTGCCCGTTGCAGCGACCGTTTTCCCTCACGAGGAAGCCCTGCGAACGCAGGAGTCGCTGGAGGTGCGGTCCCTTCGGGGTCCGCCGAGCCGAGGTTGATCGGGTGCGCTTCGGCGCCCAGTGAATCCTTCGTGCTCATGGGCTGAATCAGCCCTCAACTTTTTCATCATGAACCTTCGTTTCATCGGAGCCGGTGCTTTGGTCATCGGTTCCATCGGCGTGCTGCATGCCCAAACCAGCCTCCCCGCTGAGGAGTGGATCGAGCACGTCTACGGCCACCACGTGGCCCAAGCGGCAGCGGACCTCGAGCCCGCGTTGCGCCGCCAACAAGAGGAGGTCCGGTTTCGGCCGGCCGCATTGCAAGCCTCCGCATTTTACTTGACCCCGGGGTCGTCGCCCTTGCCGGATTACACGGAGTGGCAAGTGGACCAAACGGGCGTCCTGCCGCCGGTCGGGGCCGCTCGCCGCGCAGTCGTGGAGGCTGCGGAATCGGCGGGAGAAGCCGATCGCGCCGTGTTCCGTCAGCAGCTCTGGTGGGAGGTCGCGGACCACGTGTTTGCGTGGCTCGCCCTTGAGGAGGAGCGCGAGGTGGTGGCGCGCCAAATCGCGTCCTTCGAAGCCGTCCTCGACGCCACCGCGCGGCGACTGGACGCGGGGGAGGCCACGGTGATGGAGGTCGAGCAGGCCCGCTGGGGTGTCGCGGAAGCGCGCACCGTGGGGGCGGAGTTGGGTGCTCGGTCCCGCGCGTTGGAGCTCCAGTTGCAGGCGTGGTGCGGCGGGGCGTTGCCGGCTGCGTCGGTCACTCCCGGGGCGTATGCCGACCTCGGCCCGCTCGACGACGAGATGGGCACGTTGCCCGAGGAGGCCGCTGCCGAGGCGGCGAACGGCTACGCCGAGGCGGAGTGGATGCGGGCGCGGCGGGAGCGGTTGCCGGAGTGGACCCTGGGCTACAATGCGCAGGGCGTGACGGGCGAGGTGTACGGCGGCGTGTTCGCTGGACTTGCCATTCCGTTGCGGGGCGCAAAGAGCGGGGAGGAGCTGGCGGCGTTGGAACGGAACCGGGTTCGGTACGAAGGGGAGCGGCGGGTGGCCGAGGCGCGTGCGGAGCGGACGGTGTGGGCGGAGCGGTATGCGGCGCTCCGGGCGGTTCGGCCGATTTGGTCGGAGGCGCTTGCGGAATCTTCGGTGGGGGAGGTGTTGGATTTGGCCTCCAGCACAGCCCACTTCTCGGTGGTGGAACTTCACCGCCTGCTCAATGCCCGATTCCAAGCGGAACGGGAACTCATTCACCTCGACGAAGAACTGCGGCGGCTGCGCGCGCGGTTGCTGACGTCCCTTGAACTGCCCAAATCATGAACCTTCAACTCATTTCATTGGCAACCTTGGCGCTGATTGCGGCCGGTTGCCACCCCCACGATCACGCACACGACCACGAAGACGAGGCGCCGCGCATGGAATGGTGGGGCTTCACGGAGCACCACGAGGTGTTCATCGACGCGGCCGTGCCCGATTCTGCGGCTGCGTTTTTCGTGCACTTCACGGAATTGGAGGACTTCAAGCCGTCGCGCGACGTCTCCGTTCGGATGGAGTTCAAGTCGCCGGCGGGCGTGGATCGCGTGAAGGGGGCGCCTGTGCAGGCGGGGATTTGGCGCGTGGATTGGACGCCCTCGACGGATCCGGTGGAGGTGACGTTGTGGTGGGCGACTCCGGATGCAGATGGCCAAATCCCACTCGGATCCTCCACCGCCTCCGGCCCTTGGGAAGGCTGGGTCGTGGCCGACGAGGGCGTGTCCTTCGGCCGGGAGCAGGTGTGGTCGGTGCCGTTTGGAACCACCGCGGTGCAGCGCGATACGGTGTGGGAAGCCATGTCCTTGCCCGGCAAGTGGATGGCGGCCCCAGGCGACGACCGCGTGGTGGCCGCCGGAGCCAGCGGCACGCTGCGTTGGACCGAAGGCTTCCCGGTCGCCGGTGCGGCGGTTCGCCGTGGCGACGTCATCGCGCGCATCGAGGTCGGCGACTTCGCTTCGTCCGGACTCGCGGCCGAAGCGGCCACCGCGGAAGCGGAATGGGAGGCCGCGGAATCGGCCGTGCGCCGGCTGCAACCGCTCCGCGAGGCGGGCATGGTGACGGCGGGAGAATGGGAGTCCGCCGTGGCGCGGCAAGCCATTGCCGCCGAGGCGTGGGAGCGCCTGCAAACCATTCGGGCTCAGGAAGCGTGGGAGGTGCGGGCGCCGTTGGACGGGTTTGTCCGCGCCGTGCACGCGACGAGTGGGAGTTACGTTGGGCCGGATGCGCCGTTGTGCGTGCTCACGACCGATCGCGAGCAGTGGATTGAAGTGCGGGTGAATCCCGCGCACCGCGGGCGCCTCGAGCGGGCGCAATCGGTCAGCGTGCGGACGGAAGGGGGGTGGCGGCATGGGGTTTTGGCCTCGATTGCGAACCAAATCGATGCGCAAAGTGGCCTGCTCAACGCGTACATCGCGCTCGATGAGGTCGTTCCCGGTACCCGGCCCATCGCCGGCAGCTTCGCCGAAGTCCAAATCGAATACGGCACCGCGACCCCGGCCCACGTCATCCCGACGAGCGCCCTGCTCGAGCAATACGGGCAATTCGAAGTGGCGGTCCAAATCTCGGGCGAGCAGTTCGAGCTCAAGCCGGTGGTCATCGGCGCCCGCAACGCCCTCCAAGCCGAGGTGCTCTCCGGCGTCGAACCCGGCGACCGCGTGGTGAGCACGGGGGCGTACGCCGTGCGGATGGCATCATTGAAGGGCTCCACGCCCGCTCACGGACACACCCACTGAGCCATGTTGCAACGCATTTTAGACGCCGCTTTGGCGAACCGCATGGCCGTCCTGTTGGGCGCGGCGATGCTGATGGTGGTGGGCGTGCAGGTGACGCGCCAAATGTCCGTGGACGTCTTCCCCGACTTGACCGCGCCGACGGTGACGATCATGACGGAGGCGCACGGCCTCGGGGCCGGGGAGGTGGAGCAGCTCGTGACGTTCCCGGTGGAAACGGCGATGAACGGTGCGCCGTCGGTGCGCCGCATTCGGTCATCGAGTGCGGCGGGGATTTCGATCGTTTGGGTCGAGTTCGATTGGGAGACGGATGTTTACCGGGCGCGGCAGTTGGTGAACGAGCGGCTGTCCGCCGTTCGGGCGAGCTTGCCTCCGTCGGCGGCCGACCCGACGATGGCGCCGATTTCGTCGATCATGGGCGAGGTGATGTTGGTGGCGCTGGAAGGGGAGGGGACGTCCTTGGCGGAACTGCGGGCGTTGGCGGATTGGGAGTTGCGGCCGCGGTTGATGTCGTTGGGGGGCGTGGCGAATGTGTCGGTGCTCGGGGGCGAGTTGCAGCAACTGCAAGTGCAGGTGAATCCGTTGCTGTTGGAGCACCACGGGGTGGCGTTGCACGCGGTGATGGCGGCGGTCGAAGGGTCGCAGGGGGCCGCGGGCGGTGGGGTGTTGAGCGACTACGGGAACCAGTATTCGGTGCGTGCGGTGGGGCGGGTTCGGGGGCCGGAGGGGCTGGGACGCGCGATCATTCCGGGGACGGCGCTGCGGATTGAGGACGTGGCGGAAGTGAAGTGGGGTGGGGGCGATCCCATCGGGGCGGGGTCGTGCAATGGCAAGGAGGCGATCATCCTCACCGTTTCGAAGCAGCCGGATGTCAATACGTTGGAATTGACGGAGCGGTTGGATGCGGCGATTGGGGATTTGGCCTTGAGCCTGCCGGATGGCGTGAGCCTGCGGAGCGATGTGTTTCGCCAAAGCGATTTCATCGAAGTGTCCATCGAAAACCTGAAACGGACGCTGCTCGAGGGCGCCTTCTTCGTCATCCTGGTGCTGCTGATTTTCCTGATGAACTGGCGGACGACGCTCATCAGCCTCCTCGCGATTCCGCTGTCGTTGCTCACGAGCATCCTGGTGCTGAACGCGCTTGGATACGATGTGAACACGATGAGCCTCGGGGGGATGGCGATTGCGATCGGGGCGCTGGTGGACGATGCGATCATCGATGTGGAGAACGTGTACAAGCGGCTTCGGATGAACCGGCACTTGCCGCAGGACAAGCGGTTGCCGCTCTTGGAGGTGGTGCGGGGCGCTTCGATGGAGATCCGGAGCAGCATTTTGGTGGCGACGCTCATCATCATGGTGTCCTTCGTGCCGCTGTTCTTTCTGAGCGGCATGGAGGGGCGGTTGTTGCAGCCGTTGGGCATCGCGTTTTTGACGTCCGTGCTGGCGTCGTTGTTGGTGGCCGTGACGGTGACGCCGGTGATGTGCTCGTACTTGTTGGGGTCGGAGCGTTCGTTGAACCGTTCGGCGGAGGGGACGCGGTTGGAGCGCTGGTTGTCGCGGACGTACCGTGCATCGTTGAAGCCGATTTTGCAGCGGCCGGTGGCAGTGGTTTCGGTGGCGGTGGCCTTGCTGGTCGCGGCGTTGGTGGGATTCTTTCAACTGGGCCAAACCTTTTTACCGCCCTTCAACGAGGGGTCGCTGGTCATCAGTTTGGTGGGTCCTCCGGGCATGTCGCTCGAGGAGAGCGAGCGGGCTGGACGGCAGGCGGAGGCGCTGTTGTTGGCCATGCCTGAGGTGGACGTGGTGACCCGGCGGACGGGGCGCGCGGAGTTGGATGAGCACGCCCAGGGCGTGAACTCGTCGGAGTTGGATGTGCCGTTCACGTTGGCCGATCCTTCGATGCGCGAAGCGTTTTTTGAGCGGGTGCGGCAGGTTTTGGGCCAAATCCCCGGCGTCAACGCAACCCTCGGCCAACCCATCGCCCACCGAATCGACCACATGCTGAGCGGTACGCGGGCGAACATCGCGGTGAAGCTGTACGGCGATGAATTGCCGGTCCTCCAAGCCCTGTCGCGGGAGGCGGTGGCGGTGCTCGAAGGCATCGACGGCCTGGCGGACGTCACGCCCGAGCCGATGATGGAGGTGCCGGAAGTGCGCATCACCCCCCGTCCGGAGCTGCTCGCCGCCTACGGCCTGTCCGTGGCCGACGTGGGGCACTTCGTGGAAGCGGCCGTTGGCGGTGAGGCGATCGGTGAAGCCTTCCTCGGAAGCCGCCGCCGCGCTGACATCGTGGTCCGCCTCGCTCCGGCCTTCCGCACCTCCATCGATGCCTTGCGCGCCCTGAACATCCCCGTTGCGGGAGGTGGCGCGGTGCCGCTTTCCACCGTGGCCGACATCGAATCAAAGAGCGCGGCCTTCACCATATCGCGCGAAAACGTCCAGCGCAAGGCGGTCATCGCCGTCAACCTATCGGGGCGGGACCTCGGCTCAGCCGTGGCCGAAATCAAGTCCTCCCTCCGTGCATCCCTCGACCTGCCCCCCGGCTACCGCTTCGAACTCGGGGGCCAATTCGAAAGCGCGGAACGGGCCGCCGGCCTGCTCAAATGGTCCGCGATCCTCGCCGTTCTGGTCATCTTCTTCCTCCTTTATATGGAGTTCCGCAACGTCACCCTTGCGAGCATCGTCCTGCTGAACTTGCCGCTCGCGCTCATCGGTGGCATCGCGGCGGTGGCGTGGACGAGCGGTTCGGTGAGCATTGCGGCGGTCATCGGCTTCATTTCCCTCTTCGGAATGGCTACGCGGAATGGGTTGCTGTTGGTGAGCCGTTACGAGGATTTGGCCCAAACCACCAACCTCCCAGCCGATGCGCTCCTCCTGCAGGGCGCAGCCGACCGCCTCAACCCAATCCTGATGACGGCCCTGTCCACCGCGCTCGCCCTGATTCCCCTCGCGCTCAACGGCGATGCCTCCGGGAACGAGATCCAAAGCCCCATGGCGGTGGTCATTCTCGGCGGCCTGTTGAGCGCCACACTCCTCAATCTCTACGTCATTCCGATCATTTATCGGTGGGTGCGCATGCGGTAACGGGCGCATTGTTAGGTGATTGGGTGTTGGCTGAAAAAAGTTTTGGCCAAACCGTGTTGCAGGCGATGGAAAGTCGCAGTACATTTGCCCCCGCTTTCGAAGGAAGGCGCGTTCGTTGAGGGGCTGGG
>CAYMHW010000065.1:0-12903 GCA_964390365.1 uncultured Comamonadaceae bacterium
GCGACGTTCACACCGACGGCCGATGGTGCCTGCACGATCAACGTTTCGGGTGGAGTGTTCAAGGATGGCGCGGGCAACGACAACACGGCCGCAGACGAGTTCAACTGGACTTACGTGGACATCACGCCGCCGACGATGACGATTGCTGCTGATGAAGTTTCTGATGGTGATTCATCTGGCGACGCGACGCTTTCGTTGACGTTCACGTCATCTGAAGCCACGACGGATTTCGTGGCAGGGGACATCACGGTGACGAATGGATTGATTTCGGACTTTGCTTCGGTTTCGGATACGACGTACACGGCGACGTTCACACCGGATGGCGATGGGGCGTGTACCATCAAAGTAGCGGCTGACGCATTCACGGATGGAGCAAGCAATGGCAACACAGCGACAGAGGTGTTCGATTGGACTTATGAGTCGTTTACTTGTGGAACCACCCAAATCACCTATGATGGACATGATTATCCGACAGTCCAAATCGGCACGCAGTGCTGGTTCAAGGAGAACCTCAGAAATGACAATTACGCTAACGGAGATCCCATCCCCCATGTAACGTCTACTTCGGATTGGGCGGCCTTGAGTAGTGCAGCCCAATGTGCCTATGGCAACGATGACTCCAATGTTGCCACATATGGCCGTTTGTACAATATTTATGCGGTCAACACGGGTAATTTGTGCCCATCGGGTTGGCATGTGCCGACGAATTCCGAGTGGACGACGTTGACGGACTATTTGGGCGAAACCCCTGGCACAAAAATGAAGTCAACAACCGGTTGGAATGACGGCGGAAACGGCACCGATGAGAGTGGTTTTTCGGGTTTGCCGGGCGGCTTCCGCTCCTACAATGGCAACTTCGACCTGGTCGGCACCTACGGCTACTGGTGGAGTTCCACGCCCAGCGGCAGCAACGGCTGGTGCCGCCTACTCGATTCCAGCGCCACCGGCGTCAATAAGTTCAGCTTCTACTCACGAAGCGGGTTGTCTGTTCGCTGTGTTCGGGATTGAACGCGGTGGAATGTGGTCAAATTGGCTATTTGACAATTTGACGATTTCAATCGGCCGCTTAGCGGCCGAACCCCGCGCACAGCGCGGGTCGTCGAATCCAGAAATGGAAACAAGGATTAGGAAATTGAACTGGTGCTGACCTTGTTTTCGAAACCGATAAAGCCAGCGCTTCACGCGCTGGCTTTTTTTGTTCGTTCGATGACGCAGTGACTGCTCGCTGCACACAGCTTAACTTCGCTGCATGCAACACGCTTCTTGGAACGATTTCGAACCGATGGACCAAGTCCGCTGGCGGGCCTTGGCGGAGAAGGCACTGCGCGGCCGTCCGTGGTCCGACGTGCAGCGAGAACGCCCGGATGGTTGGGAGGTGCCCGTTCGGGTGGACCACGCGGACCCGGCCGCCCTGCCCGTGGGGCTTCCCGAGCGCGCCATCGCGCCGCCTGAGGCTGGCCAGCCGTGGCAAGTTCAGCAAACCCTGGACAATCCTGCCTCCCTGATGCAGGCGCTCGAGCACGGCGTGCAGGGGGTGCGGATTTCCGAGGCCGCGCAACAGGCGCATGGGCTGGACGCGCTGTTGGAGGGCGTGCACTTGGAGATGGTCGACGTCCACCTCGATGGGCCGGAGGCGACGGGGTTGTTGCGGGATTTGGTTGAGCGGCAGGTGCCGGCGGAGGCGCTCACGGGCTCGTGCTCGCGGGATGTGCTCCGCGCGGCCGATGGGGAGCGGCTCGCCCGCCACGTTGAAGCGTGGGGCGCGGCTTATCCGAAGCTGCTTACGTGGGGTGCGGACGCCGCGCCGTGGTTGGATGCCGGGGCTTCGCTGGTCGATGCGCTGAGTGCCGTGTTGAGCGGCTTGGATGCCGGCGTGGCCGCGTTGGAAAAGGAAGGCATCGGGTTCGAGCAGGCTGTGGCGCGCTGCACTGTGCGGTGGGCGGTCGGGTCGGAAGTGCTGGTGGAGGTGGCTGCGTTGCGCGCGCTGCGTATGCTTTGGGCCAAATGGCTCACGCACCGCCACGCCGCCATCCGCCCCCTCTGGATCGACGCCCGAACGAGCACCCGCAACTTCGTGCGCGCCCTGCCCGAGGACAACCTCCTCCGCACCACGGCCGCGACCTACGCGTCGGTTTTGGGCGGCGCCGACGGCATCGAAACGCTGCCCCACGACTTCCGGGAGCCCCACGCCACCGAATCGGCGCGCCGGTACGCCCGCAACATCCAGCACCTCCTGCGCGAGGAGTCCAGCCTGCACCTCACCTTCGACCCCGTGCAGGGCAGCCACGCCCTCGAGTACTTGACGAACCAAGCCGTGGAACGCGCTTGGAGCCAGTATGTTGCGGATGTTAGTGAAGGCGGTTGGTCCACGCTGTGGGAGGAGGGCATTTGGAAGGAGCGTGTCCTCGCTGGGCGGGAGCAAGGACGGAAGGCGTCGTTGTTCCTGCCGCGCGACGTCGAGCGCGGCAACGCGCCCATGCCCGCCGACCTCGCGGCTCCCGTTTTTTACCCCGACCACGAAGCCTGAGCCATGGCCACGAAGATTGAACCCCAGTCGCATTACGCGATCGACACGCCGAAACAGGCGCATGAACGGTTTGGGCCCGGCGCGCCGCCGTATCTCGGTGGGCCATACGCCACGATGTACACGACGAGCCCATGGACCATTCGGCAGTACGCCGGATTCTCCACGGCGGAGGAGAGCAACGCGTTCTATCGCCGCAACCTCGCCGCAGGCCAAAAGGGCCTCAGCGTCGCCTTCGACCTCGCCACCCACCGCGGGTACGACAGCGACCACCCGCGGGTGACCGGCGACGTCGGCATGGCGGGCGTGGCCATCGACAGCGTGGAGGACATGAAGCGCCTGTTCGAGGGCATTCCGCTCGGAGAGATGTCGGTCAGCATGACGATGAATGGGGCGGTGTTGCCGGTTTTGGCCTTCTACATCGTCGCTGCAGAAGAGCAAGGCGTGCAGCCGGAAGCGCTGAAAGGCACGATCCAAAACGACATCCTGAAGGAATTCATGGTGCGGAACACGTACATCTACCCGCCGACGCCGAGCATGCGCATCATCTCGGACATCTTCGGGTACACGAGCCGCCACATGCCGAAGTTCAACAGCATTTCCATCTCCGGCTACCACATGCAGGAGGCGGGGGCGACGCCGGAACTCGAGCTGGCGTACACGCTGGCCGACGGCATCGAATACGTTCGGACGGGCATTGCGGCGGGGCTGGACGTGGATGCGTTCGCGCCGCGGCTGAGCTTTTTCTGGGCAAACGGGATGGAGCACTTGAAGGAGGTGGCGAAAATGCGGGCGGCGCGGCTGCTTTGGGCGCGGGCGATGAAGCAGTTCAGTCCGCGCAACGACAAGTCCCTGTCGCTCCGAACGCACACGCAGACGAGCGGGTGGACGTTGACGGCGCAGGATCCTTGGAACAACGTCGCGCGGACGGCCATCGAGGCGATGTCGGCGGCGTTCGGCGGCACGCAGTCCCTGCACACGAATTCGCTCGACGAGGCGATTGCCTTGCCGACGGACGCTTCGGCGCGGATTGCGCGGAACACGCAGCTCTTCCTGCAATCGGAGGCGGGCTTGACCGCGACCGTGGACCCGTGGGCGGGATCGCACGTGGTGGAGGATTTGACGGCCCAAATGGTCGCCGCCGCCACCGAACTCATGGACGAAATCGAATCCCTCGGCGGCATGGCGAAGGCCATCGAAGCGGGGGTGCCCAAGCTGCGCATCGAGGAAGCGGCGGCGCGCAAGCAAGCCCGCATTGACCGCGGGGCCGACCGCATCATCGGCGTCAACCTGTTCCCGGTGGAGGAGCAGGTCGACCTCGACGTTTTGGCCATCGATCAAGAGGCCGTTCGCGCAGACCAAATCGCCCGCCTCACCGCCCTCCGCGCCTCCCGCGATGGCGCACAGGTCGAAGCGGCCCTCGAAGCCCTTCGGGAAGCCGCCCGGACCGACGGCAACCTCCTTGAAGCGAGCGTGGCAGCCGCCCGCGTCCGCGCCACCCTTGGCGAAATCAGCACCGCCCTCGAAGACGTTTTTGGACGCTACCGCCCGGCCGATCGCAAAGTCAGCGGTATCTTCTCCCGCGAAATGGAAGGCGAATCCGCATTCACCGAAACGCGCGCCCTGACCGACCGGTTCGCCGAACGCGTCGGCCGCCGCCCGCGCATCCTCGTGGCGAAGATGGGCCAAGACGGCCATGACCGCGGGGCGAAAGTCGTCGCGTCCTCCTTCGCCGACCTCGGCTTCGACGTCGACCTCGGCCCGCTCTTCAGCACCCCCGAAGAAGTGGCGCAACAAGCCGTGGACAACGACGTCCACGTCGTGGGCATTTCGACCCTTGCGGCCGGCCACAAAACCCTCGTTCCGGCCCTCGTCCGCGCGCTCGAAACCGCAGGCCGCCCCGACATCCTCGTGGTGGCCGGCGGCGTCATTCCTCCGGGCGACCACGACGCGCTCTACGACGCGGGCGTGGTGGGCATCTTCGGCCCGGGCACCCCGCTCACGGAATCCGCGAAGGACATCCTCGGCGTGCTGCTCGCCGCTTACGACTGACCGGCAATTGCCTCGTTCCAGCCGTCGGGCAGGACGCCTTGGTGGCCGTTGAGCCAATCCGCGCCAGAGAGCAACCGCTTTCCCGGGGGCTTCAGCGCGGTGATTTCGTACCACCCGTCGTGGCACCGCACCTGAACGGTCCCGGCGTGCGCGCGCCACGTGCCCGGCTCGGAGGAGGACTCGCCGCCCACGATGGGCCGTCCACTCAACAGCTTGATGGGCCCCTCCGGCCCTGGGGTCCAAGCCGTCGGAAACGGATTCAGCCCCCGAATGTGGTCGTGCACCCGGGCGCACGTGGCATGCCAATTGACCCGGCAGTCTTCTCGGAACAGCTTCGGCGCTTCGAGCAACGGATCGGAAGACATGAGTTCCTCCTGCGGAGTCGCCGTCAATTGGCCTGCCGCGAGTGCATCCAGCGTGGTGGCGAGCAGTTTCTTCCCGGTTTCAAGCAGGCGGTCGTGCAGGCTGCCCGCGGTCTCGTTGGGGCCAATGGAAACGCGCTTGGACTGCAGCACCGCGCCCGTGTCGATGGCCTGTTGCAGGGCGAAGGTCGTCACGCCGGTGGTTTGGAGCCCGTACATGATGGCGCGCTGGATGGGGGCTGCGCCGCGCAACTGGGGCAGGAGCGAGGCGTGCAGGTTGATGGTCCCGTACGGAGGCATGGACCAAACCACTTCCGGCAACATCCGAAACGCCACCACGATCGCCACATCGGCCTCCCACGCCCGAAACGCCTCCAAAAACTCCGGCGCGCGCAACTTCTCCGGTTGCAACAGCGGGAGGCCGTGCTCCACGGCGAGCTCCTTCACGGCCGATGGCTGCAATTTGTGTCCCCGCCCTGCCGGGCGGTCGGGCGCGGTCACGCACCCCACGACCTCGTGCGGCCCCGCGATGAGGTGCGCGCAACACGTCGCAGCGAATTCCGGGGTTCCGAGGAAGGCGATGCGCAACGGTCGTTCGAGGGGAGCAGTGGGGTAAGCCATGTCAAATCGTTGAGGAATTCATCCAAGTTCGGCGCCGCAGCGTCCACCACGACCCGAGACCCATCGTGCTGAAATAGGCCCATTCGACCCGCCAAATCACCCACACCGGCTGCGGCCGCCAAACCGTCATTGCCCACGTCACCACCACGTAAAGGAGGACGGCGATGAGTTCAATGCGGAAGGCTGCGCGGGTTGCGCCCGCGCCTTGGATGGTCGCGAGCAGGATGGAGGTTACGCTGTAGAGCATGACGGCGCTGAAGATGACCAGCAGCGTCTTCACGAACGCATCGGCGCCCACCGGATCGCCCTCGAAAAAGAGGGAGGCGATGCTTCGGGGATAGGCCACGAAACCGTGGGTGAGCAGGAGGATTCCGAGGAGGTTGAAACCGATGATGGTCTGGAGCACGCCGCGGAGTTCGGATTGGCGCCCTTCGCCGATGAGCCCGCTGACGTAGGTGCGCGTGGTTTGGCCCATCCCTTGTGCCACCACGAAGGCCAACATGAACATGTTCCGGGCCAAATGCGACACCTTCAGCTCCATGCCGCCCACGTGCTCCACGAGGAAGAAGAAGCCGGTCCACGTGCCGATGGTCAAGCCCAACTGGCCCATCAGCGGGTAGGCGAGCTTCCACCACGCCCGGATCGCCGCCGCGGGCAACAGCGCGCCCTTCCACGTGAACTCCGGCGCGGCCTTGCGCAGCACGAGGACCGCAGCAACGAGCCCCATCACCTCCGAAATGAGCGAGGCGCGGGCCGCACCGAGGGCGCCTTGGCTTTCCACCCAGCCCCCGACTTCGCCCACGAGCACCGCGTCGAGCACCATGTTGAGGACGGCGGTCGTGCCGGAGACGATGAGGAGGGGCCAGGTTTTCGCCCGCCCCATGAAGTAGGCGTTGAAGGCCAAGAGCAGGGTGAAGACCGGGAAGCCCCACGACCGGATGCCCAAGAACGGTTCGAACACCGCCCGCACTTCGGGGCTTTTGAACAAGGCGCCGAACACCCCCGTGGCGTTCAAGGCCTGCATCAGCCCCGCCAACACCAAACCCAGCGCGAGGTGAATCAGGATGGAGGTCCGGAACGTGCTGCGGGCGGCCTCGGGTTGTTGTTCGCCGAGGCGACGCGCGATGATGATTTGGAACGCGGAAGCGCTGCCGATGGCGAGCATGCTCGCAGTGAGGTAGACGAGGCCCGCATTGCCGGCTCCGTTGATGGCCGCCTCGCTGACCGAGGACAAAAAGTAATTGTCCGTCAAGACCACGAAGAACTGCACCAGCGTTCCGATGGAAATCGGAAGCGCTACGCGGAGCAGCTGGGCCGGGGCGGTGGAAAGGTGCGACATGCGGCCGCAAAGGTCGGGGGAAATGCGCTCAGGCGGGCACGCCAAGTCGCTTCAAAATGCCGTGCGCGTTGCGCACGCTCGCCATCGCCCATTCGGCGCGGAGTTCGCACTTTTCGTCCTCGGAAAGCGCCCAGCGTTCGCGCGGCAATTCCCGCAGCCGCCGATTCAATTCGTGGATGACCACGGCGGCGGCCACGCTGATGTTGAGGCTTTCCGCGAAGCCGTGCATGGGGATGGCCACGTGCAGGTCGGCTTCTTCGAGCATGCGCTCCGACACGCCCTCCCATTCGGTGCCCATCACCACGGCCACGGGTCGGTCGATGGGCAGGTCGGTGACGTCGTACCCGTCGACGTGGGGGGAGGTGACGGCGATTTGGTAGCCCGTGCGCCGCAGCCGATCGAGGCAGGCCGCCGTCGGATCCGCCGCCGACCGGTAGCGGTGGAGGGTGAGCCAAGCGTTCGTGCCTTTCGACACCCCGCGGTTGGGTACCCACGGGTTCACGTCCTCGATGAGGTGCACGTCCTGCAGCCCAAACCCGTCGCACGACCGCATCACCGCACTCGCATTCCGCGATTGGAATACGTTTTCCAATACCACGGTCAAGTGGCGGGTGCGCTGATCCAGCACGCGTTCAAACCGGGCGATGCGCTCTTCGCTCAGGAACGGTAGCAGTGCCGCGTAACGGGGATCTTCAGTAGGGGACATGCGGTCGGGTAAAAAAGAAGGCCCCGCAGCGAACTGCAGGGCCCTTCAGAGTATTCTTCGCTCGGACGAAATTACATTTTTTCGCTCAACTCCGTTCCGGCCTTGAACTTCACCACCTTCTTTGCAGCGATGGTGATTTCAGCACCCGTTTGGGGGTTGCGGCCTTTGCGCTCAGCGCGCTCAGAAACGGAGAACGAACCGAAGCCCACGAGGGACACGCGGTCGCCCGACTTCAATGCGTTCGTAGTTGCGTCGATGAAGGCGTCCAATGCGCGCTTCGAGTCAGCTTTCGAGATGCCTGAGCCTTCAGCAATAGCATCCACCAATTCAGCTTTGTTCATGGTTGTAGATTAATGAGTTTGAAAAACGAACCGAGCCAAATATATACGCGGAATTTCAAGCGCAGCAAGGGATGCAGGGCGATTCGGTGCGATTTGTTGAAAAAGTAGGGTCAGATGTTAATAACGACCCCGCATTTGCCCCTGAACCCCGCTGTTTTCAGGCATTTCGGGGCCTTGACCACCAAATCGCAAGCCCGATGAGCCCAGGAAACGCCGCCTCCGGCCCCGAAGTCCCCACCACTTGCCACTGCCCCAATGCGATCACCGCCGACAACAGCGACGGCACCACCGCCAGAATGCCGAGGAAGTCCGCGTCCAGCTTCGGATGGCGCTCATACCGAATCGCCACGGCCACCCCCAGCAACGCCGCCACCCCACTGAACCAAGCCACGAAGCCCGGAGCGTTCAACCAAAAGAGGAGCGTGGCCACCAGCGCCACCAGCGCAGCGATGAACCAAATCGTACGGCGTTTCATGCTGCGAAGTTAACGGGTATTTTTGCCCCCATGAACGCCACCGACCACCGCATTTACAAGCCCGAAATCCGCTTCGGGGACATCGACGCCGCGGGCATCGTGAACAACGCCGTTTTCCTGACGTACTTCGAGCAGAGCCGCATCGCGTATTTCGTGGGGCTCGTGGGGCGCGAGTGGGATTGGCACCACGCGGGGATGGTCGTGGCGCGGCACGAGGTGGATTATCGGCGGCCGATTCCCTTTGGCGCGGATGCGACGATTTATACGTGGACGCAGGCGGTGGGGACGAAGAGCGTGACGTTCGCGTACGAGGTTTGGCTTCATGCCGCAGGCCAAAACCACCTCAGCGCCGAAGCCCGCACCACCCTGGTCTGCTTCGACCACGCGGCCGGCCACCCCATCGCGGTCCCCGACGCCTGGAAAGCCGCCATGGCCAGCGAAGGCTTCGCCCGCCCGGACCACCTCATGCCTCAGAAGGACGTGTAAATCACCCGGCACGAACCCGGCGCCACGTCCCATTCCGCGTCCACGCCGACGCCCTCGATGACATCGAAGCCCGGTCGCTCGCCCTGCACGTGCCGCGGCTCCTCCGATCGGTTCACGTACACCGCGACGGCCTCGGTGGCGGTCCGGTGCTCCATCCAGTACCACCCGTTCTGCGGAATCGCCTGCGTCAACGGGGCGGCCATCAGTTCCGGATGGTGCGACCGGAACGCCGCAAGCCGCCCGATGCGCTCCAGCCACCACCGTTCCTCATCGGTCAGCGATAACGGCCGGAACCCGTCCCGTTCATCGCCTTCCCACCCACCGGGAAAGTCCGGCCGCACCCGCCCGTCCGGAGCAGCCGGCGCCGACCACCCGAACTCGCTCCCCGAGTAAATGCACGGAATCCCGCGCCCCATCATG
Organism: uncultured Comamonadaceae bacterium; assembly: GCA_964390365.1. Classification (GTDB taxonomy): domain Bacteria; phylum Bacteroidota; class Bacteroidia; order Flavobacteriales_D; family Sanyastnellaceae; genus JALQTD01. The sequence continues at coordinate 9,327 of CAYMHW010000065.1, forward strand.
ACGAGCGCCCACCCCATCAACGCGGTTGCGTCGTCGCCGGCGGTGTGGCGCCACCGGTCGAGGTCGTGGTTGTCCAAGAAGGTCACTTGGCGCTCCGGATGGGCGTACAGGAAATCCTGCGCCAGCGCTTGGTGCCACCGGCTCAAGCCCGTTTCCCAGCCCGGCGCTTCCCGCAACCCGTCGCGCAGCGCGAAGTAGGTTTGGAAGTCGCACGTGGCATGCAGGCCGCTGCTCGCGCCGGGTTCGAACGGGCTGCCCGCCACGAGCCGGGCTTGCTCGGCCGCGCTGTACACCCACGCCTCGCCGAAGAGGAAGACGTCGGGGAAGGCGGCACGGATGGCGGCCGTGTGTTCCGCCATGAATGCGGGGTCGGGGTACGTATACGTGTCGATGCGCAGCGCATCCGCGCCGGTGGTGGCGAGCGTCCAGAGGGCGGCTTGGGTGAGGTAGCGGGCCAGGTGGGGTTGGGTTTGGTCCAAATCCGGCATCGCCCGCGCAAACCACCCCGCCTCGAACGCCGCACGCTCCGCCGGCAACGCGTGCGGATCCGCCACCGTCGCCCCCCGGTAATTCGTCGGCGAATACGCCCCGTGCACCCACGCCGAATCCACCGGATCCACCAACAACGGGTGGTTCACCCCCCAGTGATTCGGCACCCAATCGTGCACCACGCGCATGCCGCGCGCGTGCGCCTCCTCGACGAGCGTCCGGTAGTCGGCCCAGTCCCCGAGCCGCGGATCCACCCGGTACAGATCCGTGGCCGCATACCCGTGGTAGCTGGTCCGTTCCATGTCGTTCTCCACCACGGGCGTCATCCACAACGCGGTGATGCCGAGCTCCTCGAGCTCCCGCAGCTTGCTCGTCACGCCCTTCAGGTCCCCGCCGTGCCGCCGCTCGAAATTCGTGCGGTCAGTGCCTCGTTCGCGCATGCCCGGGACGTCGTCGTTGAGCGAGTCGCCGTTGGCGAACCGGTCGGGCATGAGGAGGTACATCGTGTCGTGCGGACGCAGCCCCTGCGGCCAGCTCGCCGGCGCGTCGCCGTGGTGGGTGAACGGCACGACGCGCCGCTCGCCGCTGGGCCATTCGAACACCAGCTCACACGCTCCGGTGCCGGGGAGGAGCTGCAAGGGAAGGAAATAGTCGCGCCCGGAGGGAGCCAACTCGACCAAGCCGGCCAGCTCGACCGGGCCGATCGTTTCCACAAAAGGGACGCCCGGCGGGGGCTGCGGCAATCGGACGAGCACTTCGACCGAACCGCCTTGAAAGGCGCGCCACCAACCCGGTGGGTCCACCCGCTGCGCCGACGCGGAGAGGCTGAGCAGCATGGCCGCCGCGAGGAGGGTGAGTTCATTCACGAAGTGTTGGTAATAAAGTCGCAGGTGCATGGTGGAGGTTTGGCTTGAAGCCCCTTAAATTTGCTAAGTGTGAAAAGTACACATCATTCAAACCACTTAATTCAATCACATGAAGAAGTTTTACACGATGTTGGCGCTCTTGGGCACGGCGTTCGCAGCTTCCGCGCAGGTGACGGTGACGTTGTCGGTGGACATGCAGAACCAAACCGTGGCCGCAGAGGGGGTGCACGTTGCCGGTAGTTTCCAAGGTTGGGACCCCGCTGCAACGGAAATGACGGATGCGGACATGGACGGCGTTTACGAGTACTCGTTCACGACGGACACCGCTGCGACCTACGAGTTCAAGTTCGTGAACGGCAACGCGTGGGGCATGGACGAAGGCATTCCAGGACCTTGCGCCGTGAACAACAACCGCGCGATCACGGTCGACCCCGCGGTGGGCGACGCATCGTACGCGGTCTGCTACGGGGAGTGCGCTGCCTGCGGAGAGATCACGGTTCAGTTCCGTGTGGACATGTCGCAGCAGGCGGCTATTTCGCCCAATGGTGTGCACATCGCAGGGGATTTCCAAGGCTGGATTCCGGGAGGGACCGAGATGACCGATGAAGATGGCGACATGGTCTACACCTATACGACCACCGTGGATACCACGGGAACGGGCGGTGTCATTTCTTATAAGTACATCAACGGAAACGCTTGGACGGATCCTCAGGACATCTTGGTCGGTGCGGAATGCGCTGATGCCTCGGGCAACCGCGTGCTCGTGATCACCGAGAGCACCGTCGTGACCGGCGTGGCCGAAACGGGCGCACCCCATTGCTTCAGCAGCTGCAGTTCTTGCGTGGCGCCGACGATGGTCACGTTCCGCGTGGACATGAGCACCCAGGAGGTCATCTCAGAGAACGGCGTTTGCGTGGCAGGCAGCTTCCAAGGTTGGACCCCCGGTGCCAACATGCTGAGCGATGACGATGGCGACCTCATTTACGAGGCGACCTTGCCGCTCGCTCCGGGAACGTACCAGTACAAGTTCATCAACGGCACCGATTGGGGTGGCGGAGGTGCAGGCGACGTGGACAACGAGTTGATCACGGGTGATTGTGCAGCGGCCGGTTCGGACAACCGCGAGCTCATCGTGGGCACCGAATCCATGGAGGTGTTTTACTGCTACAACTCGTGCTCTTCGGACTGCGTTGCAAACCCGAACCCAGCGGACATCACGTTCCGCGTGGACATGGCGAACGAGGTGGTTTCAGCCGATGGCATCTACTTGATGGGCAACTTCACTTCACCGGCATGGCAGTCAGGTGCGATCATGATGAGCGACGACGACATGGACATGGTGTACGAAATCACGGTCAACATTTCGGGTTCGGCTGACATCTTCTACAAGTTCGTCAATGGCGTGCCGAACGGTGAAGGCGCATTGGAAGAGAGTGGAATCCTCGTGGTGGGCACCGATACGACGACCTTCGAAACGGCCGGGTGCGGCGTTCCGAATGGTTTCGGTGAGTACAACCGGAAGCACACGCGCTCGGGCGAGGCGGAAGTCCTCGGAGCGGTTTGCTGGAACTCGTGCTTGAACTGCGCTGGCGGTCCTGCCGATGTGGCAGACTTGACGGCGGGCGCGTTGTTGGCTTACCCGAATCCCTTTGAGGATCAGTTTATTGTGGAGGTGAATGCGGTGGCTGAAACGGCTTCCATTCAACTCGTGGACATGATGGGGCGCGTGGTCTTGAGCCAAAACGTAGTGGGTGCCGCAAACGCGCGCATCGAGTTCAACACCTCGACCGTTGCAACGGGCGTTTACGCCCTGGAATTGTTGGCGGGAAATCGCCGCACGGTGATGACGGTGGTCAAGCACTGATCTCGATTGATTTCTTGGGAAAGGGAGGCCTCTTCGGCCTCCCTTTTTTTATGAACAGCCCTGATTTTGGGTTGTGAATAACTGCCTCGCCGGCCTCGCAACAATCGCAGCCCATGTCATGCGGAGGTTCTATATTTGAGGCGATTGAAAGCAATTCACAATTCACAGAATAGATGAAGAAACTGATCCTCTCTGCTTTGGCTCTGGGCATGATTTCCTTGAGCCAAGCCCAGTTGGTGGGCTACTCGGTAGTAGAAGTCGCCGACCACGACACGACGGGCATTGCGTCCCTGGCAGGCATGAAGACCTACCGGGTTTACGCTGATTTGACCAACCCCACGGACAAGGTTTCCGCAGT
>CAYMHW010000066.1:0-6240 GCA_964390365.1 uncultured Comamonadaceae bacterium
GCTTCAGCGCCCCACCGAGGTCCGCGTTGAAATCCCACCCGTTGAACGCGGGCTGGTCGCGCTTCAAGCGCCCGAGCGCCGACACCTTTTTCGCTAACTCCCGCCGCTCCGTCACGTCCAAATACCCCCACAGCTCCGGCTTTTCATCCAGCTTGCACCCCTCGGCAAACGTGCCGTTCCCGCAATCGAAGATGCTGATGTCGTACCCCATTTCGCCCCACTGCCACATCATCTTCGGCCCGGGCAGCGCGAACAGGAAGGCATGCGCGAGCGCGAGGCGTTCCATCGCATTGCCGAATTCCGCCGCACTGTAGCCGCCCGACGAAGCCCCGAAGGACAGCAGTTCGCGCGCCAGCCGCTCCTCGTCGTGGCTCTCGAAGTACGTCACGAGGTTGGGATACGTCCACCCGCGCGCCGTGTGCAAGCCCCAGCTGAGGTCCGAGCCATAGCCAAGGGTGGCTTGCTTGTATTCGTTCGTCATTTTGCCCCAGAGCATGAAGCCGCCGTTCGCAAGGGCCGTTTCTTCCGCGTTGCTGCCGAGGTGCTCGAGGATGAGGAAGGCGCCCGGGTGCCCGGACCAAATGTGATTCGCATACTCGAACAGCACATCCACCCGCCCTTGATCGTACTGGTTCCAAGCCCCCACGTCGCTCCCGCTGTATTGCTGGGTCAACCCCTTCGACAGGTCGATCCGGTACCCGTCGATGTGGTATTCGTCCAACCAATAATCAAACACCCGCTTCCAAAACTCGCGCGTCCACGGATCTCCGTGGTTGTAGTCGTAACCGGGCGAGTACGGGTGCATCGCCACCTCGTTGAACCACGGGTTGTTCTCGGCGATCGATCCGTCGCCATCGAGGTACAACCGCGCCAGCGGGTCGCTCCCGAAGCCGTGGTTGGGCACGATGTCCAGGATGACCGCCATTCCGCGGGCGTGGCATGCGTTCACGAGCTCCTTCAGTTTCTCGGGCGTTCCGTAATATTTGTCGGTCGCGAAGCGGAAATTGGGGTTGTAGCCCCAGCTGAGGTTGCCCTCGAATTCGCTGACCGGCATGAGTTCGATGGCCGTGATGCCGAGCCATTGGAGGTAGTCCAAACGGTCGATGACGTCCTGGTACGTTTGGCCTCCATCGAAATCCCGAATCAGCACCTCATAGATGGTCAACCGGTCCTGCGGCGGCCGCACATACGCCCCATCCGTCCACGTGAACGGCACCTCATCCGTCCGGAACACCGCGTTGTGCCAATTCGCCTGGCCCGTCGGATATCCGGGCATCCCCGGCCAATGGTCCGCCGGCACGTACTGGTCATTCCACGGATCCACCACGAGTTCGGCAAACGGATCCCCGATCTCCAACACGTCCTCCACGAGGTAGTGGTACCGGTACCACGTCCCCGGCTCCAAACCCGTCACCGCAAGCCAATGCGTGTTCCCATCCACCGACCGCTTCATGAGGTTGCCGTCGCCGATGACCCAGCCGTTGAAGTCGCCGCGCAGGTGCACGTGGTCCTTGCCGGGCGCCCGAAGCCGGAAAACCGCACTGGTCGGCGAAAGGATGTTCACGCCGTCGATGGTGCCGGCGGGTGGGTCTTGGACGATTTGGCCTGAAGCAATCAACGCCACAGACCAAGAAAGCAGGAGCAACAATGCGCGCATCGTGAATGAATTAGCTTAGTGTGTAAGTTACACCAATTCCGACAAAGCACAAAAAAACCGGGGAGCCGCAGCCCCCCGGTTCGTTCCTTACAGCGATTTCTTCGCGAGGTAGAAGTCGACCATGTCGTAATCGGACGCCTCCCGTTCGAGCATGGCCTCAACGGTTTTCGGCGGCGGCACGATGACTTGCTCGCCCGGCGTCCAGTTCAGCGGCATCGCCACTTTGTGGGCGTCCGAGGTCTGCAGCGCCTCGAGGACGCGCTTGATTTCCGGCATGCTCCGTCCCACGTTGAGCGGGTAGTACATGATGAGGCGGATCTTTTTCGACGGGTCGATGAAGAAGACGGCGCGCACAGCAGCGGTTTCGCTTTCACCGGGTTGCAGCATGCCGTAGAGCTTGGAGACGCTCATGTCGATGTCCGCGATGATGGGGAAATCGAACAGCACGCCCGTGTTCTTCTTCACGTTGTTCACCCAAGCGATGTGCGCGTGGATGGAGTCGATGGAGAGGCCCATGAGCTTCGTGTTGCGTTCGGTGAACCAGTCCTTGTCCAAAGCAAAGCCGCTCATTTCCGTCGTGCACACCGGCGTGAAGTCGGCGGGGTGCGAGAAGAGCACAGTCCAGCTGTCGCCGATGTACTCGTGAAAGTTCAGCTCGCCGAAGGTGGTCATCGACGTGAAGTCGGGCGCCACGTCCCCGATGCGGGGCATGCTCGGCGCGGGGGTGAGGTTGTTGTTTTCCATGCCCCAAATCTCTGACCCGAATCCGCCCGCCGGCGTGACCCCTCTCACACTCGCTATCCCATGTCAATCAATGGTTTCAATGCCTCATCGACGGGCTCTATGAGGCGGGAAAAAAGAAGCGCCGCACCCCTTTACGGGATGCGGCGCCGGTTTCAATTCCTCGCAACCGCTCAGAGCAAGTCGAAGCGGTCGAGTTCCATGACTTTCGTCCACGCTTCAATGAAGTCGGCGACGAACTTTTCTTTCGCGTCCTGCTGGGCGTAGACTTCAGCAATCGCGCGCAACTCGGAGTTCGATCCGAAGATGAGGTCGGCGCGGGTTGCGGTCCACCGCACGTCGCCCGACTTGCGGTCGCGGCCTTCGAACACCTTATCGGCGCCATCGATGGGAGCCCATTGGTTGTCCATGCTCAACAAGTTCACGAAGAAATCGTTCGTGAGCGCTCCTGGGCGGTCGGTCAATACCCCGAGGTCCGAGCCGTCCCAGTTCGCATTCAACGCCCGCATGCCACCGACGAGCACCGTCATTTCCGGCGCGGTCAGCGACAACAATTGCGCCTTGTCAACGAGCAATTCTTCCACCGTGAGCGTGTAGTCGACTTCCTGGTAATTCCGGAATCCGTCGGCCATCGGCTTCAACAAATCCATCGACGCTTCGTCCGTCATCTCCGCCGAAGCGTCCATCCGGCCAGGCGTGAACGGCACGTTCATCGGGAAGCCCGCAGCCTTCGCCGCTTGTTCGACCGCCGCGTTGCCGCCGAGGACAATGAGGTCCGCAATCGACACGCGCTTGCCCGAACGCTCGAAGTTCGCTTGGATTTCCTCGTACTTCGCGAGCACCTTGTTGAGTTGCGCCGGGTTGTTCACTTCCCAGTTGCGCATGGGCTCGAGGCGGATGCGGGCGCCGTTCGCGCCGCCGCGGTTGTCCGAGTAGCGGAACGTGGAGGCAGAAGCCCAAGCCGTGCTCACGAGTTCTTCGCTCGTCAGGCCGCTGTTGAGGATGGTTTGCTTCAGCTGCGCGATGTCCGCGGATCCGATGACCGGGTGGTCGCAGACGGGGATGGGGTCTTGCCAAATGAATTCCTCAGCCGGCACTTCCGGCCCGACATAATTCGTCTTCGGTCCCATGTCGCGGTGGGTCAACTTGAACCAAGCGCGCGCAAAGGCGGCCTCGAATTCGCCCCGGTTCTCGAGGAAGCGACGGGAAATCTTCTCGTACTCCGGATCGAACCGCAAAGAGAGGTCCGTCGTGAGCATCGTGGGACGGTGCATCTTTTCCGGATCGAAAGGGTCCGGCACCATCGCTTCCGCGTCTGAGGCGACCCATTGGTGGGCACCGGCCGGGCTCTTCGTGAGTTCCCACTCGTGCGCAAAGAGGGCCTTGAAGAAACCGTGGCTCCATTCGGTCGGGGTCTTCGTCCAAATCACTTCCAACCCCGACGTGATGGCATCCGCCCCCACGCCGCTGCCGTAGCTGCTCTTCCAGCCGAAGCCCTGCTCTTCAATCGGAGCGGCTTCCGGCTCGGGGCCCACGTGCGAGGCGGGGCCTGCGCCGTGCGTCTTTCCGAGGGTGTGGCCGCCCGCAATGAGCGCCACGGTTTCCTCGTCGTTCATGCCCATGCGGCCAAACGTCTCGCGGATGTCGTGTGCGGCGAGGACCGGGTCGGGGTTGCCATCGGGACCTTCTGGGTTCACGTAGATGAGTCCCATTTGGACTGCAGCCAACGGGCTCTCCAACTTGCGGCCCTCCTCGTAGCGCTCATTCGCGAGCCACTCCGATTCCTTGCCCCAGTAAACGTTGCTCGCCGGCTCCCACACGTCCGCACGGCCACCGCTGAAACCGATCGTCTCAAAGCCCATGGTCTCCAACGCCACGTTGCCCGCGAGGACCATGAGGTCAGCCCACGAAATGGCCTGACCGTATTTCTGCTTGATGGGCCACAACAGGCGGCGCGCCTTGTCCAGGTTCGCGTTGTCGGGCCAGCTGTTGATGGGTGCAAACCGCTGCTGGCCTTCGCGGGAACCGCCACGGCCGTCACCGGTCCGGTACGTTCCTGCGCTGTGCCACGCCATCCGGATGAACAGGCCACCGTAGTTCCCCCAGTCGGCAGGCCACCAGTCCTGCGATTCCGTCAACGTCTTTGCGATGTCGGCCTTGAGTGCTTCGTAATCCAACGCTTCGAACGCCTCGCGGTAATCGAAGTCCTCGCCAAGCGGGTTCGACTTTTCGCTGTGTTGACGAAGAACGGAGAGGTCGAGCTGGTTGGGCCACCAGTCGCGGTTGGTGGTGGCTTTCATGTCCGCGTTGCTGTCGCCGTGGAAGGGGCAGCCGCCGCCGCTTTGCTCCTCGCTGTGCTCGCAAGAGGCTTCTTCTTTCGAGCCGCAGCCGATGAGAGTCCCTGCAGCGAGCGCCGCGAGGGCGATGTAGTTGAATGTGCGCATGGTTTACAGTTTGATGACAAAGAGACGGCAGTGGCGGGTCATAAGTCAAATAAATAATCCTTATTAGGTAATAGTTTTTAGTGATGGGTAATGGTGCGGGGTGCAGTTGGTGATGGAAAATGGGTTGTTTGTATAATCTTTTAGGTCTTTAGTCTTTTAAAAAATTAGATTGGCGGTGAATTCTACATTTTTGGTGATGATTCATTCCCGTTTTTTAAAAGCGGCCGTGCTGGCCCTCCCGCTTTGGGCGTTGACTTCAGCTTGGGGCCAAATCGACACAACGACCGTAGGACACCGGCAGTACCGCCAAGTGAACTGGACGCAATTGACGGGCGCTTCGGTGGAGCAAAGTCCCGACACCACCTGCGAGGCAGTGAGCCACCTGGGCGTGGTCTACGAAGTGACGCGCATCGGAATTCAATGTTGGTTTGCGAAATCCATGCGCGCCACGTCGTTGGCCGATGGGACGTGGGTTGGCAATGGCAACGCCGACTGGGCCACCACGTCTGCAGCCGGTCCTGCCTTTGCCTATTCAGACGCGAAAGACTGCTTTGTCTACAACGCAGCGGCTGCAGCATCGCTGTGTCCATCGCCGTTTCACTTGCCAACGTTAAGCGAATTCACGACGATGCGTTCAACGTTGATGTCGGAGTTTGGCCTGACAAGCAGCACCGTGGCCCGGGCGATCAAAACCCCCGATTGGGGCGTAGCCTATCAGAATTACACGGGGTGGTCGGCTCGGAGCTCGGTCTACAATTACAACCTCAATGCGGATGGTTCGGACGCTGGTGGCAATGGCCAGTACTGGGCGCAGGGGAACCAATACATGCGAACCCGCGGAGGGGGAGGAACGGGCGGCATTGATTTGATCAGTGCTGCAGCGAGTGCGGCGTACGGCATGCAAGTTCGTTGCGTAAAAACATGGAATTAAGCACGTTATGATGAAGCACTATCTAATGGTCATGGGGGTCCTGCTCGCTGCCACAGCGGGGGCTCAAGTGGAACAGCAAGCGGCGGGCAGCCGGAATTACACGACGTTGAAATCGGATGCGTTGCAGGAGGTTTTGGACCAAAACCAAGAGCGCCTCAACTCCATCGAATCGGACATCAGCACCCTCGAGTCGGGCGTTTCGACCCTCGGATCCGGCAGCACATCGCTCGATTCCACGACCACGAGTCACGCAGGAAGGCTCGACGCGCTCGAAGGCGATGTCCCCAACATCCAAGACTCGCTCGCCACGGTGACGGCCACAGCGACCGGTCACGGCACGCGCCTCGACGCGCTCGAAGGCGACGTCCCCAACATCCAAGACTCGCTCGCCACGGTGACCGACGACGCGGATGCCCTCGACACCCGCGTGTCCACCCTTGAAACCACCGTCGTGACGGGCAGCAACG
>CAYMHW010000066.1:6340-12797 GCA_964390365.1 uncultured Comamonadaceae bacterium
GCCCTCGACACCCGCGTGTCCACCCTTGAAACCACCGTCGTGACGGGCAGCAACGCCGCCAGCGCTGTAGGCCGCGTCAACTCCGATGGCACCGTCGTCAGCGCCGACAACCTCACCTGCACGCGCACCGCGACGGGGAACTACACCGTTTCCTTCACCACGCCCTTGGCCAACGCGAATTACGCCATCTTCATTCAGCCGGTTGGAACGTCGAACGACACGAACGCCCACATCAACGCGGCCAGCATCGCGACGACCGGGTTCAGTTTTTGGCTCGGTGACGCCGACAACGGCGGTGGCAGCGATGTTCCCATCAATCGGGCGTTCAGCGTTATGGTCGTCAGCTGGTAGGGATTGCGCTGCGACGCCGTATTTTCGACGGCATGGACGAACGAATCGAGTCGTTTTACGCGGAAGCGAAGTTGTGGCGCCCCGAGTTGGCGCGGTTGCGTGAGCTCGCCCTCGAGGCCGGGTTGGACGAGGCGTTCAAGTGGCGCGGCCCGTGTTATCTGTGGGAGGGCCGGAATGTGGCGATGATCGGTGGGTTCAAGGCGCATTGTGTTTTGGCCTTTTTCAAAGGTGCGCTGCTCCAGGATCCGCATGGTTTGCTGGCCAAACAAGGCCCCAACACCGAATCCTCGCGCTCCTTCCAATTCACGAGCCTCGACCAAATCAATCGGCACGCGCCCGACGTCCTGGACTTCTGCCGCCAAGCCATCCAAATCGAGCGCGACGGCCTGAAAGTCCCCACGACTCCGGCCGAAGAAACGCCGGTTCCCGAGGCCTTCGAGCGGCGCTTAGCCAGCGATCCGGACCTGAAGGCGGCCTTCTATGCCCTCACTCCCGGGCGGCGCAAGGCCTACTTCCAGCACGTGGCCGCCGCCAAGCAGCCCGCCACGCAAGAACGCCGCATCGACCAGGCCCTTCCCCGCATCTTCGACGGCAAGGGCCTCCACGACTGCGTGTGCGGTCTGTCGAAGCGCATGCCGGCGTGCGACGGCTCGCACCGTTCCCTCAAAGGAACCTGACCTTCCGTTTCGACGGATCCCATTGCCAGGCCCAGCCGACCTCAATCGTGGCGCCGAGGGCGGGCGCGTCGCTGGCCACGTGTTGGGCCAACGGAAGCTCCCCGGCTACATGGAGGAGCTGGCTTCCGCGCTGAACGGTCACGCCCGCGCGGCCCATCAAGCGACTGCCCGATGTCGCGCTCAGTGCGGCCCCGCGCTCCACGTCCGGTTGCCAGCGTTCCCAATTCAGGCCCGCTTGCGGCAACCATGACCTGCGGTCGCGGGCGATGCGTCGAAAAGCTTGCACGCCGACGCGGTGCAAATTCCCCGTTCGGTAGCCCTGCTCATTCGTGCCCCAAACCGTGGTTTCCCCCGACGCAATGACCGTCCACGCCTCGGGCGCCAGCGCCGCCGTGAGCCGCGCGCTGCCGCCCCAAGCACCCCGTCCGAGTTGGAAGGACGGCGGGAGTTGCCGCAACGCCGCGTCGCGCGCCATGTAGGTCCCCGTGGGGGCGCTGATGCCGCCTCCGAGCCGCACCCAAAACCCCGCCCCCGAATCCCACGCATTCCAGTCCGCATCGAGCCGAACGTCCCCCACGCCCGCGAGCTGCGTTTCCTGGAGCGATTCCGTTCGGGTGTGGTGACGGAAGGGCACCGATCCCACCATCCGCAACCGGCTCACCGGCATCCACAACAGGGTCGCGGTGCCGCTCAAAAACCGGTCCGTGAGGACGGCGCTTTCGCCGTTCCAGTTCCCCGCCGGGTGGCTGAACGTCATTTGGTGGTAGTTGAGGCCGACGATGGGGCGGTCAGCCAACGGCATGAAGCCGAAGCCATTGTAGACGCCGCCCCCGCCACATGCGTCGCACGCGGCCGCGGTTTGGGTGAGGAACAGGAGGGCGAGGGCCGCCCAATTAGCGCGGCTCCGCAAGGCGGGGATTGGCCAGGTATTCATGGTCCGTCAGGGTTTCAAGGAAGGCCACGAGGTCCATCCGTTCTTGTTCATTCAGGCCCAAGGGGCCCGGCAAGCGTTCGTCCAATCCCGGGTGCACGATGACGCCGTCCGCGTAGTGATCCACCACGGAACGCAGGGTATGGAGCCGCCCATCGTGCATGTAAGGCCGGGTGAGGGCGATGTTCCGCAGATTGGGCACTTTGAAGGCACCGCGGTCCAACGGGTCGAGGGTCACGCGGTAGCGTCCGGGGTCTTCCGAAATGGAGTCCAAACCGGTGTTCGCGTAACTGAAATCGGTGAAGAGCGGCTCTTCGTGGCACGTCGCGCAGTGGGCGACGAACAGGTCGTGGCCGCGCTGCTCGGTTTCGGTGAAGTCGATTTGGCCTAGCACCTGCTGGTCGTAGCGGGAATTCGCGCTCACCAAAAGGGTCTGGAACTGCGCGAGCGCCAAGAGCACCCGCTGCCCCGTCGGCTCCCCACCGAAGGCGTTATCAAACAGCCGTGGGTACACCGGGTGCGTTCGCAAGTAGTTCACAATGTGGTCGTTGTCGGCCGCCATCTCCACGGGGCTCATCAGCGGCGCCAGCGGCATGACCTCCAAGTGCGTGATGCCCCCGTCCGCCATGAAGGTGGGGTACCAAGCCAAATTGCTCAACGCCGGTGAATTGCGCGTACCGAGCGCCCCCCCAACGCCTGCGCTCACAGGGACGTTGTGGTCCGCAAAGGCATGCACCTGCGCGTGGCACGACCCACAGGCTACCGTGCCGTCCAGCGACAGCCCCGGGTCGTAAAACAGCCGCCGCCCGAGCTCGAACCCCGCGGCGGTGGGAGCGGTCTCGCCGGTGCCATAAATCGGATCCGGGAAGTGGGCCGGAACCGCCAACGCAGGCGATTCCGGCTCCAGCTCCTGAACGTTCAAGCACCCGACGAGTCCGACGGCAGCGCCCATTGCGAGCGCCACCGCCGACGGTCGCGGATTCACGGGTGGATGTGGTCGAGGTAGATCCAGCTGTGGAAATCCTGGCCCATGATGCCCGCCGCGGGCCCGGGCATGTGGACGTTGGGCCCATTCGCCACGCTGCCGTACGTGTGGAAAAGCCGTGCAGGATTCGCCATGAAATGCACCGTCGGCACCGCATCCGTCCGAATCGTCAGCAAGCCTTCGCTGGCCAAATCAAACGTCCGCTCCGCCTGCACCGCATCCTCCCCACTGAACCCGCCGAGGTGGTACGCGAACGCCCCGGTCGAGCTCTGAGGCGAAGTGCCCTCGGCCTTGATCATGATGTACCCAGTGTTCCAGCTCCAAAACATGCCCAGCGTTGGATCCAACGCACCGGACTGTGCGCCCGACACGTTGTGCGCGCTGTCGACTCCCAGCGTCAGCGTCATCGACGTGTAGTCGCCCTCGGGCACATCGGTCACCCGCAACACGAGCGAATTCGGTTCCGCCACATCGAACAGCGCATAGGCTTCCGCGTCCGTGTAAACTTCCCCCTCCACGCTCTCAAGCGTCACGTTCCCGACGTAATGCCGGAAAACATCGAAGGTCAAGGTGTCCCCGCTCATCGGATGATGCAGCGGCGTGTTCAGGACAAACGGGCTCCCGTCCATCCCCCACGTGTATTCAAATTCAAGGTCGAACGACCCCAACTCCGCAACCGGGGTGGGTTCGTCTTCGGTTTTGTTGCATGCAGCAACGGTTGCGGCCACAGCCAACACGGCCATGACCGAATAAAATGAGTGTTTCATTCGGAATGTTTTTAAGGGTTAAGACTTCAGCAGAGGTGAAGTCCCATTCCTGGCGGGTGTTCAACCTGGCGCAACCAGCCCGCGCACACGGCTCCTTCGGTCCCTTCACGGCGTGCCGTTGGGCCCGCAGCCTCTTCGGGGAGCGCCATGCACGCTTCGGGGGTTGCGGCCACCATCCACACGGTGGTCGATTCGATTTCAGGCAACGCGGGCGCCTCCGGGTCGGGCGCCTCGGCGAGCTCCTTCTTGAGGTGGCACGCGCCGTTGCATTGGAGTTCCGGGCGGTCCCGGTTTTCGCACAGCACGTTCACGTAGTGGTCGTATTCCACGGCGTAATGCAGGACTTGGGCCAAATTGAATGCGTTTTGGCCCATCAACACCCCCACCATCAAAGCGGTCACAAACGCGCGCATGCCCCAAAGTTAGCTACCTTCCACCGGCAGAACGTGACCCTGCGCACAATTCCTGCCGAACCTTTCCGTTAGCGAACTCATGATGTGGAATCGATCCCCCGAAGACCTCGAAAGCTGGTACCGCAAGGACGCCAAGGGCTTCCGTGCCGCTTTTGAATCCGCGCCGAAAGAGGCGCCTGAAGCACGGACTTGGGCTGCGCGCCTTGCCGCCGACATCGTGGCGGCGAGGCCCAACGGCTTTCCCTTCGCCATCGCGGTTTCCGTCGGTATTGCGGCGTTGCTGCTTGCGCCGTACTGGCGGAGCGGGGACCTGGATCCAGAGTGGGCCTTGCCGTTGATGGCGACCCTTGCTTTCGGCCCGCTCCTCGCGTACCACGGGCGTTCGGACGTGCGCCTACTCGTTGGGGCGGCGGTTGGGGCCGTGGGCGTGGCGATCGTGTGGTGGAGTTGGGAGGACTGGCCGTCGGTTTGGCGCGTGCAGCATGCGGTGTCGGTGGACGCGGGGCTGGAGGCCGCGGGGGAGCGGGTGAACTTGGCCGTTCAGGCGCGGGATTTGATGATGATCCATTGGCCGATGCTATTGGTTGGGTTGACCGGATGGGCTTTCGTTCGGGCCAACCGCGACGAGCAGCGCGTGGATTTCGTACGCCACGCCGTGCAAGTGGCCATTCTGACGGGCTTGGTGCTCGCGGCGGGCGGAGCCTTGATGGGGCTGACGAACTTGTTGATGGAGACCGCGAACGTTGGTGTGTGGTTGCGGGAACAAATCAACATCCACTTGGTCGTTTGGGGCCTGAGCGGGGCGCTTGTTTTCGGCCACGCGGTTTGGCTCCGGCATCCGCAGTCGCTCGAGCGCATCCTGCCGACGCTCGCGCGCATTTTCATCCCGCTGTTCGTCCTGCTCGAGGCGGGGTTTTTAGTGGCGCACCTCGCTGATGGCTTCGCGGCGTTGAGTGCGGACCGGGAGCAATTGTTCGTGTTCAATGTCCTGCTTGCAGCGGTCATCGGGTTGGTGCTCCTCCATTCCGCTTTCGATGAAGGCGCACCGCGGTGGTCGCACGGGTTGATGGTGGCCTTGGTCATTCTGGGGGTGTTGGCGGACTTGGTGGGCATTGCGGCCATCGCGACGCGGTTGGGAGAATGGGGGGTGACCCCGAACCGGCTCACGGTGCTGGTCGGCAACCTGATTTTCTTGGGAACCTTGGTCGCGCTGTTGCGCCATTGGTTTCAGCGCGGCACCGATTCGCCGTTCGAACGGACTCGCAAGGTGCTCAACACGGCGTTGGCCGTGTTCGTGCTGTGGTCCGCAGCCGTGACGGTGCTGTTTCCCCTGGTTTACGGCCTTCGGGTGGACGCTGCCGACGTGGCCGCATTCACGTTGGATGCCACCGAGGAGATCACTGTTGATGAAGGTTCGAGATGAGGTTGGCGGCGAACCAACCGTCAATGCCCTTGAAAATCTGGGGTTTCGTCGTGGTGCCGTCGCGTTGAATGCGGATGCCGTCCTCGAAGGTTTCCATCGAAATCAGCTTCGCAAAGGGCACTTTGAAGGCCTTGTTGGGGGACCAAAAGTACACGTGCTTCGTGGTGATGGCGAGCATCCCCGTTCCTTGATGCTTCAATTCGTCCACCTTCACGGGTTTGCCACGGAAGGATCCGGTCCGGTAGTACACGCCTTTCGTCAGGCGGATGCTGACGCCTTGGCTGCCGCCGACGTATTCGGTCCGGGTGGTGTTTTGGTAAAAGTCCACGTGGTTGAATGCCCAAATCAAGTCCTCGGACTTTTGAAATAAGAACGGCAAGCCTTCCGAGCTCATCCGACCCGTCACCGGCTTGCCCTCCCGCAGGTTGCGAACGATGGCGGCGCGCACCATGCGCACCACGCCTTCACTGGATTTGAGGTCAGGGTGTTGGTTGGCCAGTTCGTGGATCCAATTGGAAATGCGGTCCTCCTCTTCTTCCGTCAAGTCGTCATCATCCAGTGCACGGTCCACCGCCAATTCGATTCCATCTTGAATGAGCTGTTCGCGCAGCGCGGGTTTGAGAAATCCCACCTCGCCCATTCGCTGCAGTTCCGGTTCCACCGCACCAATTTCGCGGCCCTCGGCAATGGCGTTGGCGATGAACAGTGGAAGATCTTGGACGGTGGCGCGGTGTTCTTGTTCGCACTCGGCGTGACGGGAACGGAACCAGCCAGCCGACCGGCCGCAATGGATGCATTTGCCCATGAAGTCGTGGTGTTTCGTTGAGTTTGGATGAATCTTCTGCACAAAACAACAACACAACGATGTTTTTTTGTTTCTTGTAATCCCAAAAGGTAATATATAAACTTA
>CAYMHW010000067.1:0-12425 GCA_964390365.1 uncultured Comamonadaceae bacterium
TGCTCGCCCACCGCGACGCCACGCTCCAATGCGACAGCGCCTGGCGGTACGACGATGGCCGCTTCCGGGCCATGGGGAGCGTCCAAGCCCAGCGCCCTCAAGGGTGGTCCCTGCAAGCCGAAGACCTGACTTGGGATCCCATCGCCGAACTCCTGCGCGCTCAAGGCGCACCGACCCGGCTCGTGGACGGCGCGATGTCCGCTTCGGGGCCTGAATTGTGGTACGATTGGTCCGCGGAATCCGCGTGGTTCCGCCAGCGCACCGCCTTGGAAATGGAGGGTCGCGTGGCCACCGCTGACCGCGGGCGCTTTGATTCCGCGTCGAACTGGTTGATCCTCGGCGGCGCGGTGGAAGTCGATGGGGCGGAGGAACGCGTGGTTTCGGACTCCTTGAAAGTGCACGCGCGCGCGCGAGACCTCGAATTCCTCGGCCCGTCGCGGGTCGACCAAACCGACGGCGAGTGGTCGGTCTCGTGCGAGCGGGGCGTCATTGCGGAGGAGACGGGCTGGGTGAGCGGCCGGGACCACCGCGCGTGGGTGCGGCGCGGGGGCGAAGGGGTTTGGGCGGACAGCCTGGCGTGGTCGGAGGCGTTGCGCGAAGCGTGGGGCGACGTGGAGGCGTTGGACACCGCGTTGACGCAGGTCGTGCGCGGCGAGCACTTGCGGCAGGAGCGGGTGGATTCGGCTTGGGTGTCGCACGTGGTCGGGGCTGCGCGGTTGATTCAGGTGAGTGGGGGCGACACGTTGGTGCTGGTGGCGGATGAGCTCGAGGAGGCTGAAGGGCGGCTGAAGGCGTTTCCCGAGGTGGTCTTCCGGCAGGGGGATGCGCTGGGGACGTGTGCGGCGTTGATTTGGACCGAGCAAACGGATCACCTCAGGATGCTGGACCATCCGCGCCTCTGGTTTGAAGGCCAAATCCTCACCGCCGACACCCTCGACCTCCACCTCCGCGACGGCGAGCCCGACCACCTCTACGGCACCGGTCACGCCCACCTGACGCGCGTCCTCAACGACAGCTGCGCGGACCAAATCACCGGCCGCACCCTGACCGGCCAGTTCCGCGAGGGCGAGCTCGATCGGCTCCTCGTCGAAGGCAACGGCGAGGCGATCTATTTCGTGGAGGACGACGCAGAACTCCAGTTCAACCGCGCCGCTTGCAGCCGCTTGCGCATCCAAATCGAGGACGGGCGCGTGAAACAAATCGCGCTCCTCGACGCCCCCAGCGGCCGGTTCCTCGCCTTCAGCGCCTCGCTCCCCGAGGACCGATGGCTCGATGGCACGGTGCTGCACGAAGCGCCCACCCCGCCCACGGTCGCTCCGTGGCCCCCCGAAATCCCGCACTAACCCCCGCCCGTCAATTCCCGGCACCCGCTGGTGAATTCCCTTTGGCCAACTCCCCTCGCTCCCCGTTCCTTTGCGGTCATGAGGTGGAAGTTGGTGGCGGTGATGTGCGCGGTGAACGGCGCGTTGTGGGGGCAGCAATCCCCGATGTGGGACCCTCCCGATGCGGGGCGGGCGGGCATGGGTCAATGGGCGGTGACGCCTGTTTCCACGCGGTGGGCCCGGTGTCAGGTGGCGGACGGTTGGTCGTTTGGCCAAGGCCAAACCCCATTCCGCCGCTCGAGCTGCTGGGCCCTCCACATGGCCCACGCCCAATCCGGCGCACACTGGTCCACCACCGCGCTCCAAATCTCCCACGAGCAAGCCCTCGCCCCCGGCTGGGAAACCCGCTTTGCCCTTGGCGTCGGCCGCACCGCGTGGACTGAAATCCACCGCGTCGATTGGAGCCCGGAAGCGGCTTGGTCGTTGGTTCGCCGTTCCGGCGATTGGATGGCGGGCGGTTGGTGCCATTGGCGCGTTGAACCAACGCGTCGCGTTCCGCTTACGGGACTCGTAGCGTCCGGCGACTGGGGCCCCTGGTCCGCGACGGGGCTCTTGCTGTCCACCCGTTCCTTCAGTGCTTGGGTGGGCCGAACGGTGCATCCCCGTTGGCGGGTTCAGTTCGGTTGGTCCAGCGAGCCGGTGCGATTTGCGGTGGGGGTGCAGGGGGCGTTCGGTTCGTTGGCCGACTGGAGTTGGGGTTCTGAACAAGCCGCATGGGGTGGCGCGAACTGGAGGGGGCATGTTGAGGTGCGCTAATTGGTTGATGGTGTTGCTGCCAGTTGTGAGTTGGGGGCAAGTTTGGGAAGGCGCCGCTGGACGTTTGGTTGAATCGGGGACGCTTTCGGTGGAGGAGGCGGCTGCACTCGAGGAATACCTGGAGGCCTCGGGGTTGCCCGTTTCCGTCGAAGAAGCGGCCGCCATCCCCGGCCTTTCGCCGGAGTCTGCAGCGCGTTTGATGGCCGAGCCGCTTTGGGTGCGCTGGGTTCAATCCGGTCATCAGGCCCCTTCGCGAAGCCGCATTCGGATGACGTGGGATGCCCGGCGGGCGCTGGGGTTGCTTCCCGCGGATTCCATGGCAGGAGGGCCTTTGGGTTGGGGCTTCCGTGCCCAACGTTCGGGCCACTGGGCGCTGCGCTGCGATCGCGGACCGGGAGAGTCGGGGGTCGATCACGTGGCAGGATTTGTGGTCGCACCGTCGGTGCAAGGGGTGAAGTCGATTTGGGGCGATCACGTCATTCGGTGGGGACAGGGCTTGGTGGGATGGAGTTCCAGTGCGTACGATGGCATGCGGTCGGCGACCGCTGCCCAGCGGATGACGCAGGAAGTTCGTCCGGTCCTTGCCGGCGATGCCTTGCCGGTTCGACGGGGGGTTGCGGCCTCGACGGCGATGTGGGGTGGCCAAACCGTGGCTTCGTTGGATGCCGGCGCCCGCGAGGTGCGCTTGGAGCAGGGCCTCCCCGCCACGTGGTACCGCGATGGCCAACACCGCACCGAGGCCGAACGCAACCGGCACCGCATTCGTCCCGTGCGCTTGGCCTTGCTTTGGCACCGTTCACAGGCCGATCGCGGTTGGGGCGTGGCGACGGAATGGGGAAAGCTTCCGAATGCGCCGCCAGAAGGCATCGTCGGTGTTCACGGTTACCGGAACTTCTCGGCAAGCCGATGGGTGGGCGAGGCGGCGTGGAGCGAGGGCGGTTGGTCCGGGGTCGTGGGGGGCATTTGGACGTGGAGTTCGGGTCTCGACGTTTTCGTGCGCGGGGAGCGCCATGCTCCGCATCACCCCGGGTCGAATTGGGGGGATGTCCGCCCGGCAGGGGGAACGGTGTGCAGTTGGGGATGGGAGCATCGCGGAAAGCGGTTGGACCAGTTTGCCCGCTGGGAATGGAACGGGGAGCGCATGCAGGTGGAAGCCCAAACCCAGTTCACCCTCCGAAGAAAGGAGCGGCTGACCTTGCGCGCCCAGCGCTCCGAATCCTGGCACCTCCTCGCCGAGTACCGGATGGACCGAGGGGCATGGGGGTTTCGCCTGTGGGGCCAAATCATTCCCCAGCAAGGCTCCGCCGGAGGCCTCATGTGGAGCTGGCAGTCCGCACCTGCCTGGCCTCGTTGGCGCGTCGGATGGTCCCGCTCAAACCTCGCGCCTGGCGTGCTCGTTTACCGCCTCGAGCCCAACGCCCAAGCGTGGCAAACGGCCACGCTGTCCGGGAGCGGCCAGCGGTGGTGGCTCCAAGGAACGTGGAAGTGGAATCGCCATTGGAAATGCGCAGCGAGCGCCTCGATGATGCAGCGCGAGGACCTTTGGACGTTGGCGGATTCGTGGCCTTGGCAATGGCGTGGGGCAATGCGCGGTGAGGTGCGGGTGCGTTTGTCCTACGCGTTGTAGATTATCTTCGCGAAAATTCAAACCTCATGGCGACGACGTCGGACATCAAAAATGGCATGGTGCTCAACCACAACCACGGTTTGTGGCAAATCATTGAATTCTTGCACGTTAAGCCCGGTAAAGGCGCGGCTTTTGTGCGGACCAAATTGAAAAACTTGAGCACCGGACGCGTGGTTGACCACACGTTCAACGCGGGCGTGAAGATCGAACCCGTGCGGATTGAGACGCGCGAATACCAGTACCTCTACCAAGACGAATTGGGGTACCACTTCATGAACACGGAGACCTACGAGCAGATTCCCGTCGACAAGGTGGTCATCAACGCACCGGAGTTCTTGCAGGACGGTTTGATTTGCCAACTCCAATTCCACGCGGAAGAAGAGCGGGTGCTGAGCTGCGACCTGCCGAACCACATTGAGACCGAAATCACCTACACCGAGCCCGGGATCAAGGGCGACACGGCAACCAACACCATGAAGCCGGCGACCACCGACACGGGCGTGGAAGTGCGCGTACCGCTGTTCGTCGATACGGGCGATTGGATCAAGGTCGATACGCGGACGAAGGAATACGTGGAACGGGTTAAGAAGTGATCCCGTCATGAGCCCCAAGGTCGAACGGCTTGAGCGCAAGGTCGAGCTCCAGGACTACAAATTGGGCGCGTTGTTGGAGGTCACGCGCGCCATCAATGCGCGGGCTTCCGAAGAGGACTTGTTGGAGCATTTTCGACGCACCCTGGCGGAATACCTCGGCATCGATCGGTTGGTGCTCTACACCTCGATCAGCGGAGAATGGCGGTGCATGCTCACCACCGGCGTGGAAGGAGCGCTGCCGCCCGTGGCGGCTTCGACCACGTTCGAGGCGGGGCAGCGGGTGACGCTGAATTCCACTGCGGGGGAGGAAGTGTTCGATGTCGTCGTGCCGGTGAAGCAGGACCAGGAGGTTTTGGCCTACGTGCTGGCAGGGGATACGAAGGAGGGAGTGGGTGTCAGTCCCGTGGTGAAGCACCTGAATTTCATCACCACCTTGACGAACGTCTTGGTGGTGGCTCTGCACAACCGCCGGTTGTCGGAGGCCGCGATCCGGCAGGAGGCCACGCGGCGTGAATTGGAGTTGGCCGCGGAGATGCAGGCGCTGCTGGTGCCGACGGAATGGCCATCGGATCCGGATGTCGAGGTGTCCGCTTACTACCGGCCGCATCGCGAGGTCGGAGGGGATTATTACGACTTGTTCCCGGTGGAAGGAGACCGGTTGATGTTTTGCATGGCCGATGTCAGCGGGAAAGGGGTGTCGGCCGCCTTTTTGATGTCGAATTTCCAAGCGAACCTGCGGGCGATTCTGCAGACCGAATCCGAGGACCTCGAACGCGGCATTCGGATGTTGAATGAGCGCGTGATGTCGAATGCGCGGGGCGAAAAATACATCACCCTCTTTGTGGCGCGTTATGACCGCAAGTCCCGTCAGTTGACGTACATCAATTGCGGGCACAACCCGCCGCTGCTCATGGGTCCTGACGGCACCGCGCAGCAGCTGGTCAATGGATCCGTCGGGTTGGGCATGTTTGCGGAGATTCCTTCCGTGGATCTGGGCGAGGTGAAGATCGCGCGCGACAGCGTGCTCGTGTGCTACACGGATGGGCTGGTGGAGCAGGAGAACGAGGAAGGCGTGCCCTTCGGGATGCAGCGGATGGAGCGGCTCGTGCGGGAGCGCCGGGGCATGGAGGTAGGCCAAATCCAAACCGCCCTCCTCGAAGCCGTCGAGGACTTCCGCGGCGCGGAGCCCACCTTCGACGACACGGCGCTGATGTTAGCGCGGTTTCGGTGACGGGGTTTGGCGTTGCGCCTCCAAGTCCCACACGACGAGCAACGCCAGGAATCCCCAAAACGGCGCGCTGGCCTTGTCCGTGTCGAGGTAATTGTTCAGCACCCCGTGCACGAAATACGTGACGAGCCCGAGGAACACCCCGACGGCCAACCGCCGCGTCTCTGCGTCCGAAACGGTCCGGTAAAGCCGGAAGCCCAGGTGCAACACCCACCCGAACAGCCCCACCATGAACAGCGCCCCGGGCACGCCCTGCTCAGCGAGCGGACCGAGGTACTCGCTGTGGGCGTTGCCCCCGTCCGCGTTGTTCGTGCTGATGATGGTCCGGTGTTCCGACCGCTGGAAAGGCGCATACACGAACTGGTACGTCCCCGGTCCCCAGCCGGTCAAGGGACGCTCCTGAAAGAGAGCCAACGCGCAGCTCCACCGATTCAATCGTTCCAAATTTGAAGCGTCGCTCGACACGTTCGAAATCGACTCCACGTGCTCGGCGAGGTCGTCGGAACTGTCCTGGTCGTTGCGCTCGAGTTGGATGAGCAGGCTGTCGAGGACCAACGCTCCCGCAAGGAGCGTCCCCACCCCGAGGACGACCAGGGTTTTCAACCGAAATCCGAGCCGCATCAGCGCGAAAAGGGCCGCCACCGCCGCGAGCGACACCCATGCCGCTCGGGTGTAGGACAGCACCATGCCCACGAGCAGGACGCCCAACAGCCCGCCGATGGCCACCCGCCAAACCAATTCAAACCGCTTCGAAAGCAACAAGGCGAGCACCGGAGGAATGAACATCGCGAGCACGGCTCCGTAGGACGTGTGATCTTTGAAGAACGGACTCATCACCCAGTGGCCTGCGTCCTTGTCGAATCCGTAGCCCGCGTGCCGCACGAGCGTGTAGCCGATGACGATGGCCAGGGGAAAGGCGTAGAGGAGGATGGCCCGGTGGCGCGAGCGGGGTTGGGCGAGGAAGATTTGGCCTGCGAGCAAGAAGAAGCCTGCGACGAACCAGAGGCGGGCCACGAAGAACTTCAGGGAGACCAAGGGGTCCCAGCTGAGCACAGCCGTGAAGGCGATCCAAACGAGCGAGGCCGTCACCCAGCGCGTGGTGGGGTGCGCGAGGAAGGGGCGGGGTGGGGTTTGGCCCATCAGCCGACGCGCCAACAACAGCGTCAACGCGCCCGCCAACATCGGCTCCGTGGGCAAATACAGCCCCACGCCCCCGATGTCCTCCAAGTTCAAGCTCAACGGCACCGCCGCCACGAGCACCGCCAAGTACGCGTCCAGCCGGAAAATCGCGAGGCCCATCACCGCCAACGCCGCCGGCAAGAGCGCCACGTACCACGCGTCGACCCACCAAGCCGCCGCGAGGACCGCCGCGAAGATCACGGACGAAGCCACGACCGCGCGGTCCGACTTCGCCCAAGCCCTCATGCCGCGTTCGCCCGTTGGATGTTCTCCACCGCCAACAGTCCCAGCAGCCCAAGCGCACACGTTGCGACCACCGACACCATCACGATGAGCCACCGAATGGGCTTCGCCTTCTTGTCGGCCGGGGCCGCGTAGTCGACCACAAAGGCCGAAGCGAGCTGCGTCTCCGCGTCCAACTTCATGAGCTCGTAGCGCTTTTTCAAAACGGCCTCCCGGTCGTACGCCGCTTCGATGAGGCTGGTGAGCTTGGAGAACTCGGTGGCGTGTTGGGAGATTTCGGCCATTTGGGCCTTGATGAGCTCCGCGTTGCGGTAATTGCCTTCCGCCATGGCGGTGGCGTATTGCTCGTTCAGACCGCCGATTTGGGTTTCGAATTCGTAGAGCCCTTTGCTGTGGAGGATGCTGATTTTGCCCTCCATCTCGGTGATCTCGTCCTGGACTTGCTGGAACGAGGCGGCCGCGTACTTGAGGGCGGCACGTGCTCGGTCATTCCGCAGCTTGTTCGCCACGGAATCGGCGAGGAAGGCGATGTCGTTCGCCATGTCCGCTGCCACTTGCGGATCCGTGTCGAGCACGGACACCTCGATGGACCCGTAGCGCGTAAGATTCGCGTCCACGTTGCTGCTGTATTCCTGCATCAACAGGGTGCGCGCGCCCGGAGCCGAACGGTCGATGTCGTAGTGCTGCCAGAGGTCGTACTTGTCGATGATGCGGCTGCGGATGCGGTCGGAATTCAGGATCTGCAGCAGCCGTTCCGCGTCCTCGGTTTCGCCGTATTCCAGCAGGTCGTTGCGCTTGACTTCCTCATAAAATTGCTCGCCGATGGAGTGCTGCGGGGTGGCGAATAGGATGACCGAGGAGCGGAATTGCTCTTCCATCAGCAGGGCCACGATGGAGGAGAGGATGGCCGAGGCCAAACCCAACACAATGAAAGCCTTGCGCTTCCGGTAAATGAAATGCAGCAAGTGCGATGAATCCAAGGCGGGATCGTTCGTCATGGGAAGTCGTTCAGTGCGATTCGAGTTGCGGCCGCAAAGCTAAGGCAGCATGCGGACCGGATGAACAACGCATGCCGTCCGCACTTCGTATGTGGTCTATCTTCGCCGGCATGGCGCGCATCGCCCTCAACGCCCGACTCCTCATCCCCGGCCGGCTCGAAGGCATCGGTTGGTTCACCCACGCGTTGTACCAACGCATCGTGGCCGCGCACCCCGAGCACGACTTCCTGCTCCTGTTCGACCGGGCGCCAGGCGCGGAGTTTCAATACGGATCGAATGCCGTCTCGCGCCGCCTGCTGCCTCCCGCGCGCAGGCCGTTTCTGGTGGACGCTTGGATGGACTACGCGGTTCCTCGAGCCCTGAAGCGATGGGGGGCGGACGCCTTCGTTTCCACGGACGGGTTCCTGAGCCGGCGGACGCATGTGCCGCAACTCGCGGTGATGCACGACCTGAATTTCGAGCACCACCCGGAGTGGCTGCCCGAGCGGGACGCCCGCCACTACCGAGCGCGATTCCGCGAGTTTTCCAAGATTGCGGCCCGCCTCGCTACGGTCAGCCAGTATTCCCAACAGGACATTCACGTCACGTATGGCGTTCCCCTCGACCGCATCGACGTGGTGCTCAACGCGCCTTCTGGGGCGTTTCGTCCGTTGTCGGCCGCGGGGCAACAAGCGGCCCGCGACCGCTGGAATTCGGGTGCGCCGTACCACTGCTTCGTGGGCAGCCTGCATCCGCGCAAAAACATCCCCGGCCTGTTGCGCGCCCACGCGGCTTACCGGACGGCGGGTGGTGCGGCGGACCTGCTCGTGGTGGGGGCGCCGATGTGGGGGGAGTTGCCTGCGGATTGGCAGCGTGCGGAGGGCGTGAAGTGGCTCGGCCGGCTCGGCTCCGAGGACTTGGAGGAGGTGGTGGCGGGGGCGAATGCGCTGGTCTACCTGCCTCATTTTGAGGGTTTTGGGATTCCGTTGGTGGAGGCGATGGCGGCGGGAGTGCCGGTGGTGGCCTCGGATGCCACGTCGTTGCCTGAGGTGCTGGGGGGAGCGGCTGCCGGCTTGGTCGATGCCGAGGACGCGGAGGGGGCAGCCCAAATCCTGCTCCGCCTCGAAACCGACCGCCCTTTCCAGGCCGACCGCCGCGCCGCGGGCATCCAGCGCGCCCAGGACTTCTCGTGGGACCGCTCGGCCGAACGCTTCTGGGCGAGCATCGAACGGGTGCTGCCATGAGTCGGCTCAAGGCTTACGAGGTCAAAGGCGCGCGGGAGGCGGGGTGCGATGAGGCGGGCCGCGGGTGCTTGGCCGGGCCGGTGGTCGCGAGCGCGGTGGTGCTCGGGGATCGGCTGGCGCGGGGTTTGGTCCGAGAAGGGCTGCTGAATGACAGCAAGCAGCTGACGGCCAAACACCGGACGCTCCTGCGCGAACGCATCGAAGCCGAAGCCGAAACCTGGTGCGTGGCCTTCGTGACCCCCGCGGAAATCGACGCCATCAACATCCTGCAAGCCTCGTTCCTTGCCATGCGCAGGGCCGTCAAGGGCCTCGGCTCTCTGCCCGATCGGCTCCTCATCGACGGCAACCGCTTCGTCAGCGAACCGGGGTTTCCGACGCACGCCTGCCACATCAAAGGCGATGCGCGCTTCGCGTCCATCGCTGCTGCGAGCATCCTCGCAAAGACCCACCGGGACGCCTACATGGCCGCCGCCAACGCGCAATTCCCCGGGTACGGTTGGGATCGCAATGCCGGCTATCCCACAGCGGCTCATCGCGATGCGATTCGTGCCTTCGGTGTCACCCCGCTGCACCGCAAATCCTTCCGATTGCTGCCTGAACAATTATCTCTTTTCGACCGATAGGGGATATTCCGCGACATTCGACGATGTTATCCTTAAGTTAATCCGTTGATAATGTGATTCGGTTCTGTTTTGTGGGGAGCAAAAATTTCCTAATTTGCGCATCCTTTGAATAACCAAATCAACCGCCCTATGAAGCTTTTAAATTGGATGTTTGGTGCGTTGTTCGTGGCCACGGCTGCGTTCTCGTCCGCACAATGCGACCTGTTCATCTCAGAGTATGGAGAAGGGTCCGGGAACAACAAGTGGATTGAGCTCTACAACCCGACCAGCGGGGACCTGGATTTGAGCTTGTACCAAGTTCACCTTTTCTCGAACAGTTCTGCTACAGCGACCAATACCTTGGCCCTGTCTGGAACCCTCGCAGCCGGTGCCGTATACACCATCACGAATTCGGGTGCAGTTGCTGATGTGGCGGCATTTTCGGACGCGACGTCGTCCGTTACCAATTTCAATGGTGATGACGCCTTTGCGTTGCTTGATGCTGAAGGAAACCTGATCGACGTGTTCGGGGAAATCGGAGGAGTGGATCCAGGGGCTGGCTGGGAGGCCGGTGGCGTGAGCGGCGCAACAGCAAACCATACGATGGTGCGCGTTTCGTCGGTGACCAACGGCAACACGGATTGGGCCGCCTCATTCGCGAACGAATGGGAAGTGTACGCGTCGAACGACTTTTCGTTCCTCGGTGGACACACCTTCACAGGCGTCTGTGGAGCAGCGATCGAAGGATGCACCAACGAAAATGCAACGAACTACAACCCTGCAGCCAACGTGGACGACGATTCGTGCTTGTTCGACAACGCATGCAACGTCGACGGCATCGTGGTTCAAGCCACTTCGATGTTGACCTTCGAGCCCGCCAACTTGAGCATCGAGCCGGGCACGGTCGTGGTCTTCGAAAACATCGGCGGTACGCACAACGCGAACTTTGACATCAGCACGGTGTCCGGCGAGTCGTTCGGCAACCCGGAAGCCTTCAGCTTCGATGCGGTGACGAGCGACGGCACGACCGCGGCGTGCATCGGATCGCACACGTTCACCGTTCCTGGGGTGTACAACTACGACTGCTCGGTGGGCAGCCACGCGGCAAGCGGAATGGTGGGCACGATCACGGTCGGAACAGGCGGTTGCACGAACGCCGCTTCTGCGAATTACAACCAATCGGCTGATTACGACGACGGCTCTTGCCTCGAAGTGGTCAACACGCCCATCGCAACCATTCAAGAAGGGCAGTTGACGGATGCGTATACGGGCCAAACCTTGGTCACGACGGGCATCGTTACGGGCGTCTACGGTTCGCTCGTTTCGGTCCAAGACGGTACGGGTGCCTACTCAGGCATCTGGATGTTCGGTTCCAACGTCAACCTCACGGAAGGCGATGAGGTCGAAGTCACGGCAGTGGTTTCGGAATACTTCGGTTTGACTCAATTGACCAGCCCCTCGGTGGTCATCCTTTCACAAGGCAATGCCTTGCCAGCGTCAGAGGTCCTCTCGACCGCAGCGATGGCCGATGAGCAGTGGGAAGGTGTTTTGGTGACGGTAACAGGTGATGTGGTGGATTCCAACCTCGGCTTCAACGAATGGTCGTTGAGCGACGGTTCAGGCGACGCACGGGTGGACGATCGCGGCTACAATGCGTTGTTGACGGGTGCGGTGATCGCAGGTTCGACCTGGCAGGTTACGGGTCCTGTGGAATACAGCTTCAGCAACTTCAAGTTGCAGCCTCGCACGGCGGACGATGCCCTGCTCTATGGCTGCACGAACGATGCCGCTACGAACTACAACCCGGCAGCAGGCCTTGCCGACGGTTCTTGCATCTTCTCCGACCTTGAGTGCTCGCTCATCTTCTCGGAATACAGCGAAGGCAGCTCGAACAACAAGTACCTCGAAATCTTCAACGCAACGGGCAACACGGTGTTCTTGAGCCAGTACACCATGGGCAACTGCTCCAACGGTTGCGATGATCCCGATGCGGCATACATCTCGGGCCAGGTGGATTACTGGACGTTCAACTTCCCGTCGGACGCAACGATTCCCAGCGGTGGAACGTACATCGTGGCCCACCCATCGGCCTCAGCCGAAATCCTGGAAGTGGCCGACATGACTTACAGCTTCCTCTCGAATGGCGACGACACCTACTTGTTGGCTGAAATCACTGCGACCGACACGATTGTGGTGGACCAAATCGGAACCATCGGTCCCGACCCGGGAAGCGGGTGGGAAATCGCTGGCGTGACGAACGGAACGCAGAACCACACCTTGGTCCGCAAGGCGAACGTGTCGAGCGGAAACGGCGGCGACTTCCTCGCTTCAGCCGGGACGAACGAATTCGATTCGGAGTGGATTGTCTTGGACATCGACGATTTCTCCGACCTCGGCATGCACAGCATCGACGCGATTTGCGCCACCACCTACGAAGGGTGCACGGACGAATTTGCTGCGAACTACGACCCGACGGCAACGGTGGATGACGGATCGTGCGTCTACATCCCGAACCTGACGGTTCAGGAGATTCACCAAACCGGCACCACGGGCCAGGTCATCACGTCCGGCATCGTGACGGGCGTTTACCCGCC
>CAYMHW010000068.1:0-12364 GCA_964390365.1 uncultured Comamonadaceae bacterium
GGGTCGAGCACGAGGCGTACCGCGGCGCCTCGCTGACCCCGTCAGGAGAGCGCATTGCCCTCGACGTCATTCGTCGGCACCGGCTTTGGGAGTTCTTCCTGGTTGAACGGTTGGGATTTGCATGGGACCAAGTTCACGAACTCGCCGAACGGCTCGAGCACATTGAGGACGCCGAACTGATCAACCGGTTGGACGATTACCTCGGCTGTCCGGAATTCGATCCGCACGGCGACCCCATTCCCCGCGCCGATGGCACCTTGGTCGATGCCCGCCCGCTCCTCACTGCGAGTGAAATGAAGCCCGGAGCGCGTGCCGTCATCAAAGGAGTGGTGGACAGCAGCGATGTGTTCCTGCGCCATTTGGATGCGTTGGGCATCCGACTCGGACTCGCGTTCGAAGTGGAGGAGCGCCATGCGTTCGACGGCAGTGCAAGCGTGGCGGGGCACGGCATCTGGACGTTGGGGGTGTTGGAGAACTTGTTGGTGGTCATTGAATCCTGAGGCATGGAAAACCTGTTAAGTTGGTTTGAATCGCTCGGGCCGGTGAAAGCGGCTTTGATCGCCACGACGGGCACCTGGTTGCTCACGGCGGCGGGCGCGTCCCTCGTGTTGTTTTTCGGCCAAGTGCACCGCAAGTTTTTGGACGCCATGCTCGGTTTCACGGGCGGGGTGATGGTGGCGGCGAGTTTTTGGTCGCTGCTGGCGCCGGCGATCGAGATGTCGGACGGGGAAGGATTTGCCCGGGTGCTGCCTTCCGCGGTCGGCTTCGCGTTGGGCGCCGTGTTCATTTTTGCTCTGGACAAATTCACCCCGCACCTGCACATCAATTTCGCCAAAGACGAGGCCGAGGGGCCCGCGACGAAATGGCACCGTTCCACCTTGCTCGTGCTCGCCATCACCTTGCACAACATCCCCGAGGGGCTGGCGGTGGGGGTGATGTTCGGCGGCGCGGCTGCGGGACTGCCCGGAGCGAGCATCGGCGCGGCGGTGGCACTGGCCATCGGCATCGGCTTGCAGAACTTTCCGGAGGGCTTTGCCGTGAGCATGCCGCTCCGCCGGGAAGGGGTTTCGAAGTGGCGCGCGGCGTGGTTTGGTCAGCTTTCGGCCATTGTGGAACCCGTGGCGGGCGTCATCGGGGCGTATGCGGTCATGCAGGTGCAGGAATTGCTCCCGTATGCCCTCGCTTTCGCCGCAGGTGCCATGATTTACGTGGTGGTGGAAGAAGTGATTCCGGAAACGCAGCGCGACCGGTACACGGATTTGGCCACCCTCGGCTTCATCGGAGGGTTCATCATCATGATGGCCTTGGATGTGGGATTGGCCTGAGGTCAGCTGTTTGCAGGCCAATCCGCACCAGAAAACCAACCCGAGCTCATCAACAAGACGACCCGAGGACCGCTTTGCCAAGTGGCCCAATGGGCTTCCAAGGCTTCGCGCGACGCAATGACGTGCAGGTCGCTGCGCCCGAAGCAGCGTTGGACGAAATCGGCATTCAAGGCAGGAAGGCGTTTGTGCTGCAGCACTTCTGGGTCGAAGTACACCACGGCTTCATCAGCCGCATCGAGTGCATGGGCGTACGTGGGCAGGAAGTCGGAATTCAGGGAAGAAAACGTGTGCAATTCAAAGCATGCGAGCAGCCGACGATGAGGGTAACTCGCCCGAACCCCTTCGGTAGTTGCTTTGACCTTCGACGGAGCGTGGGCAAAATCGCGGTAAACCACAACGTCGTCCTCCTGTTGAATGGCCTGCAGCCGGCGCGCGGCTCCTTGAAATCCCTCGATTGCGCGGTCAAAGTCGGCGACTTCAACGCCCAATTCGGCGCACAGCGCCCGCGCCCCGGCCAGGTTTTGGAAGTTGTGCGTTCCGACGAGCGAAGTCGTGCATTGCCCGCCATCGGCAAATCGCAACACCGTTCGGTTTCCATCGGCGTCCCAAGCGGGCGTGCGATAGGGGATGGCGCGCAGAGCGGTGGCCTCCACGAGCTGGGCGAGCTGTGCGTCTTCTGCGCAGTACACGACGTTCCCGCCAGGTTCAATCGTCGTGAGGTAATGCGCGAATTGTTCCACGTAATTCGCCTCGGTGGGGAACACGTTGATGTGGTCCCAAGCAATGCCCGTGAGCAAAGTCAGGTGGGGGCGGTACCAAAAGAATTTCGGCCGACGGTCGATCGGGGAACTCAGGTATTCGTCCCCTTCAAACACCGCCAAGTCGCGATCTTGAGACAACGAGACCATGCGGTCAAACCCTTCGAGTTGCGCCCCGACCATGAAATCCGTCGGGCGTCCGAGGGCTTGGAGCACGTGCAATACCATGGAGGTTACGGTCGTTTTTCCGTGGCTTCCCCCGATGACAACGCGCTGTTTTTGTGCCGTCGCGTGGTAGAGGAATTCGGGGTAGGATTGGACGGAAAGTCCGATGGATTGCGCGGCTTTGAGCTCGGGATTGTCCGTGCGGGCGTGCATGCCGAGGATGACCACGTCGAGCTCGGGGGTGATGCGCTCGGGGAACCAGCCTTCCGCTTCGGGCAGCAAACCCGCAGCAGCGAGCCGGCTGCGGGACGGTTCCAGGATTTGGTCATCCGACCCCGTCACTTCGTGACCATCATCGTGCAGTGCCAAGGCCAAATTGTGCATGGCGCTCCCCCCAATCGCAATGAAATGTATCCGCATGGGCTGAAATTCCGATACAACTGCCTCCGTTTTCCGAAGTTTGTGCAGCGGTTACACACAGCGAGCTATGGAAAGACCACATTCGGGTTGGGCGGGAATCGGGAGCGGATTGGCGGCGTATGGCCGCAGTTTCAGCGCGATTCGGCGCTTTCGGATGCGCCGAGTGTACGCTGTTTCCGCGGGAATGACGCTGCTTTTCGTGCTCATCGGGGCCTGGGGAATCGGGGCATTGGTGGATGCGCTTTCGCTGCAGTATCGGCAGTGGTCGGGCATGAGCGAGGCGTGGCCAGAGGAGGCGACATGGTGGGCTCAGGCCAAATGGCTGTTGGCCCAAGCCAGCGACGCCGCCCTCCAAGTCGTCGCCTACGTTGCGCTGTTTTGGATGAAAATCAAGCTGACGAAATACCTCGTCCTGGCTTTCCTCGGCCCGGTGATGGCCTGGGCTTCAGAACGGGCAGAGGCCGGCGTGACCGGGAACGAGCGCGAGGTCAGTGCACGGCTCATGGTCCGCGAATTCGTGCGCGGCCTGCGTTCGGCGATCTTGCTGTTCTTCGTCGAACTCGGCTTTGGTGCCTTGCTCTTCGTGTTGTCTCTGCTGGTGACGTTGTTTGCCGGTCCGGTAGCCGTGGTGTTGTCTCCCGCGTTTGCCGGTGTTTCGTTCTTGATGGGCGCGTGGTTCTACGGGGCCTCCACGTTTGACTTCATTTGGGAGCGGCGTGGTCTGGGCGCCCGCAAAGGGCTGCGCGCCAGCTGGAAAATGCGTGGTCGGGTGCTCGGCGTCGGCCTGCCGTTTCAAGTGTGGATGGCAGTGCCTGTGCTTTCTTGGTTCATTGCACCGATTTTCGCCCCGGCGACGTGCGCGGTGGCGGCGGTGTTGGCCTTCCCGAAGCAGGAGCTTATGGCAACAGCACGCGCTGCGAACCCGTCGGGCCTGCAATGACGATGAGTCCCCGCCAGCCGCTCGCGTCGATTCGGCTGCTGCGCCCTGTGGCCACCAATTGACCTGAAGCGTTGAAGGCACGCCATGTGGCACCCGTGGGCCAACCGAGCAATTGGATTTGACCACCGTCAAGGCGTTGTATGCGCCATTCCTTGGTGCCCGCCTCTTCGGCCACATTCGTAGCACAGGGCCCCGCCGTCCACGTCGCCAGACCTCCGTAATACCAAGCTTGGCAAGGATTCGTGTACGTCACCCCATCGCATCCGCACACCAACGCTTCCACATCGTCGCACGCCATTTCAGGCATCAGTCGGGCTTCGTCGTAGCAGTCTCCAGCGCACGGCCCTGGAGTGAATTCGCTTACCCAATCCACGTAAGTCGCCGTGCAAGGATTCAGGTGCGTTAGGGAGTCGCAACCGCACACGGGTTCCGCATCAAACGGATTGCAATCCACCATCGGATCCGCGAGCGAAGGGTCGATGCAGCTGCCGGAGCCACAATTCGCTTGGCAGTCCTCTAAGGTGTCGAAGCTGTACACGCTGAAATCCACGCCGTTCACGACCCAGCCGCAACCACTCAATCCGACGCAGCTGCCATTGAGGAGCGCCACGCCCATGACCATGTCGCACACGCCGAAGTCCACATCGCCCAAATCTTGGCATGCCCCGCCGCCGCAAGAAGCGATGCAATCCTCCGTGCTCTCGAAGCTGTAGACGCTGTAATCCACGCCGTTTACGATCCATCCGCATCCGCTCAGCCCCGTGCAGTTGCCGTCCACGATGCCGACGCCCATGGCCATTTCGCAATCGCCGAAGTCGATGCTACCGAGATCGATGCAGTCCACGGACGAGCCGGAGCATTCGCCCGGCGTAAAACTCGTCACCCCGCCGAACACTTCCGCCTCGCAAGCATTGCCGTACGTGACCCCATCGCACCCACAAACCGGATCCCAAATCATGGAACAGAACGCCGTCGGATCGATCAGCGTGCTGTCGATGCAGGCTTGGGCAGCGGCCGTTGAGGCGAAAGCTGCGAACGAGAAGAAGAGGAGGAATGTGCGCATGGCGAAAGATTGATTCGCCGCGAAAGTTAATCCTTTTTAACCCATTGAACCACGGCGCCCAATGCTTCGAGGTCGTCGAAGAACGCGGGGTAGCTTTTCGCCACGCATTCGGCCCCCTCGATTTCGATGGGCGCCCCCGCGATTCCGAGCAAAGCCCCAGCCATGGCGATGCGGTGGTCCCCAGCGGCGTTGATTCGGGCGGCCAGCACCTTGTCCTTTCCTTTGCGCGGCACGACGACCAAGGCATCGGCCCCTTCGTCATGACGCAGTTCAATGCCGGCGGCCTCGAACGCTCGTTGCAGGCTCAAGATGCGGTTGGATTCTTTGTGAACCAGCCGGTGCGCGCCACGAAGCGTGCTGGGCTTGTTTCCGAACGCTGCCAACGAGGCCAAAACCGGGAACAAGTCCGGACTGTCGGTCAAGTCCACGTTGAACGCCCGTACCGGCCGACGCGCCACCTGGACGCCTTCGTCCGTCCCGCTCGCTGCACCGCCTGCAAACAACAGCGCTCCGCGAATGGCCTCATCCGCTTGCGGGTAGCTGTTCTGCAACCCGTCCACCGTGATCGAAGTCTCAGCGGCCAACATGCCCGCGACCAGCAAGGCCGCCGCGGCGCTCCAATCCCCGTCGACGACGCCTTCCCACGGCTGGTAGGTTTGGCCTCCCCGAATGCGGTACACCCCCTCTTCGGACGCGTCGATTTCAATGCCAAAATCCTCGAGGATCGCCAGCGTAAGCTCCACGTAAGGTCGGCTCACGAGTCCCTCCACCTGCAAGGTGCTGTCTGCTGGAGCCACAGGCAGAGCGAAGAGCAATCCCGTCAAGAACTGCGAACTCAACGAACCGTCGACCACCGCATGGCCGCCCTGCAAGGGGCCGTTCAACCGGATTGGTGGTACACCGCCTTCCTCCAAGGTGCACGCGACGCCGAGGGATTCAAGCACGGTTTGCAGCGGAAGTTGCGGCCGCGTCATCAAACTTCCGGATCCGGTGAGCTCGATGGGCCCGCCGTGCAAGGCTGCAATGGGGGCGAACAGCCGCATCCCCAAGCCGCTCTCGCCCAAGTCGCACGAGTCCATGCGCGGGGCAAGCGTTCCCGCCACGCCCGTGATCCGAATGGCGTCGTCGCCCAACTCGATTTCCGCTCCCAGTGCGGCAGCAGCGCCCAACGCCGCGGTGCAGTCGTCGCTTTCGCTCGGCCGGTGCAGCATCGATGCCCCGTCGGCGAGCAACGCTCCCGCAATGAGCCGCTGCATCACGCTCTTTGATGGCGGCGCGAACACCGTTCCGCTCAGGACCGAGGGGCGCACGCGCAAAATCATGGCGCGATCGGTTGACGTCCGAGGTAAATCGAGGCGATGCCGCCGGTGAGCGGAATGGCCTGAACGTCCGTGTACCCCACGCGCTCGAGGATGTCGAGGAAGGCTTGGCCTTCGGGGAAAGCCTGCACGCTCTCGGGCAGGTAGGCGTACGCCGCGTTGTCTTTCGATACGAGTTTCCCGATGGTGGGCATGATGAATCGAAAGTAAAACCCGAACAATTGCTTCATCGGAAAGCGCTGGGGCTTCGAGAATTCGAGCACGATGCCCAAGCCGCCGGGCCTCAACACCCGCCGCATTTCCGTCAATCCGGCTTCGAGGTGCTCGAAATTCCGCACGCCGAACGCCACGGTGTAAGCATCGAAGTGGCCGTCTTCAAATGGCAGTTGAACCGAATCGCCTTCCATGAGGGTGATTTGGTCCGTGTAGCCGCGTTTTGCAATCTTCTTCCGGCCGACGGCCAGCATGCCGGGGCTGATGTCCACACCCGTGATGTGGGTCTCCTTCAAGCCCATGCGCACCGCTTCGATGGCGAAGTCGGCCGTACCGGTCGCCATGTCCATCACCCGCTGCGGCTGCTCCTTGCGGAGGATGCGGATGGCGCGTTTGCGCCACAGCACGTCGATGCCGAAGGAAAACAGGTGGTTCAGGAGGTCGTAGCTGTGGGCGATGTTGTCGAACATGCGCGCCACTTGGCGGGTTTTCGCCTCGTGATCGGGCGAGGAATACGGGGTGATGCGGGTGCCCATGATTAGCCGACCATCGTGTGGCCTTCGGGGTATTTGAAGTGGTTGGTGACCAAACGTCCTCCAATGGCAAACGCCACCGTCAACGTTCCGACGCGGCCAACGAACATGCTGGCCGAGATGATGAATTTTCCAGCGGTGCTGAGGTCCGCGGTGATGCCCGTGCTCAATCCGACGGTGCCCATTGCGCTGACTTGCTCGAACGTGAGGTCGAGGAGGTTGCGCCCGTTTTGGGCCAAAATCTCCGCCTCCGTGATGCTCAGCACGAAGATGCACAGCAAGTTGCCCATCAAGAAAAACAGCAGCACGCTGTAGGCGCGCGAACGCAACACCTCCGGAATGGTCCGTTGGAACAGCTGCACGTATTCGATGCCGCGGATGGTTCGCCACACGTCAGCGAGGACGATGGCGAGCGTGCTGGTTTTGATGCCACCTCCTGTTGAAGATGAACTCGAGCCGATGAACATTAAAATGGTGAGCATGAACAACATCGGGACTCCAACTGAACCGATGTCTACGGTGTTGAATCCACTGGTTCGGGTGGCGCTTTGGAACACGGAGGTGGTGATTTGGCCCCAAGTGCTCATGCCCTTCAAGGTGCCATCCTGTTCAAGCAGGAAGTAGGAAACCGCTCCGATGAGCACGAGGATGACGCTGAAGTACAAGGCGATTTTCGTGGCGAATCCAATCTGCTTCCACGGCTGCTTCATCCGCTCCCGCAGCCGCGAGGGATCGAACAGGTCGAAAATGGCCATCATGCCCAAAGCGCCAAAGAATACAAGCAGCGTTACGATCCAATGCATGGTCCAGTTCGTGGCCACTTCAGGGGCAGCGAGCCCATTCGTGAACAGAGAAATCCCGGCGTTATTGAAGGCGGAAACGCTGTGAAAGAGGGAGTAAAAAATCTTGTCGCCTAAACCGGTGAACGCGACCTGTTCGTCCCAACTCGCGAACAGCGCGATGGTCCCGACGAACTCAATTCCCACGCACCACATGAGGACCTTTCTCAGCATGCCGCTGCTCGATTGCACGTTGTCTCGGTTCACGAAGTCTTCGATGACGTCGTGTTGCCGAACCCCGAGGCCAAACCGCGCCGCCAAGGCAAGGAACGACCCGAAAGCAATGAGGTTCAAGCCGCCCAATTGGATGAGCAACAGCAACACCACTTGGCCCTTGAACGTGAAGTAATTCACCGTGTCCACGAGCATCAATCCGGTCACGCACGTGGCGCTGGTGCTGGTAAACAGGGCATCCACCCACGGCATGCCCCCTTCGATGGTGGTCATTTCAGGGAGCATCAACAGGATGGTGCCGACGGTGATGATGGCCGAGAAACTCAGGATGAAGATGACGGCGGGGTTGAGTCGGATTTTGGGCAAAATCGTGCCCCCGCGGAACAGTTCGGCCAGGACCATCAAGAAGAAATAGCCTTGGATGAACAGGGTGTACACGTCCCGAGCCGATCGAATCCCCCACGAACTGATGAGGGGTTCGAGCAGGAGGTGGCCCGTCAAGAGGTCGCTGATGCCTTCGATGACCAGAATGGCCATGACGCCAGCTTCCAACGCCGTTCGCTTGATGAAGGTCAGGGGGTGAAACTCGTAAACGACCCGAACGATGTAATGCGTGACGTAAAAGATGAAACTTCCAGTTACGCCTTTCAAGATGAGGTCCGAACTGGCGCTGTCCTGAGGGAAGCCATAGTAGGCGGCAAGGAGCACCAATGCCGTGGTCGAAACGAAGAAGTTCAGAACGCGAAAGGCCCGCAACACGGCGTCCTTTGAATTGTAGAGGTGAACGTTTGCCCGTTCCCTGAATTCACTCAGTTTCATGCGGTCAGGGGCGGGGTTGAGGACACTTCTCGCAGCAACCTGCGCGCGTCGATGGGCACGACTCCAACGTTTTCGCACACCAACCCACCCGCGAGGTTGGCCACGCGCGCCACCTCACTGGCCTCAACGCCGAGTGCGTACAGGCAGGTCGCCACCGCGATGACCGTGTCTCCTGCGCCCGAAACGTCAGCAATTTCTCGGGCGTGGGCGGCTTGGCGCAGGTGAATGACGCCGTTCGCAGGCTGGTGGACGTGCACGCCGTGCTCGCTCAAGGTGACGAGCGCACATTCGGGTTGGAGGCGCACCATCAGCTCTTCCACCGCGGCTTCGACGCTCGCGGCATCGCCCGGATCCACGTAGCGGCCGAGCCCTTCTTGCAGTTCTTTCACATTGGGTTTGAACAGCCCCACGCCGCGGTAAGCCTGGAATTGCCGGAATTTGGGGTCCACGGCCGTGGGCACGCCCAATTCACGCGAACGCCTCACCACGAATTCGATGATGCGTTCGGTGAGTACGCCCTTGTCGTAGTCTTCGAACAGCACCGCATCGGCAGTTGCAAGAAGCGGTTCCAACGCGGCGATGAAAGCGTCTTCCAGCGCCGCATTCAACGGAGCCGTCGTTTCTTCATCCACGCGCAGCAGCTGCTGCCCGCTGCTCATGATCCGTGTTTTCACGGTGGTGGGCCGGTCGGGGGTTTGGATCACCGCCGAGGTGCCCACGCCGCGCTGCTCGAGTTGCTCCAACAAAGCCGTGCCGGCTTCATCGGCGCCCACGGCAGAAGCCAAATCCACCCGCGCCCCCAAGGCCAACAAATTCAGGACGACGTTCCCCGCGCCTCCCAATCGGCGATCCCGTTTTTGGATGTCCACCACGGGCACGGGAGCTTCGGGCGAAACCCGCTTCACGGCGCCGATGTAATAGGCATCCACCATCACGTCCCCGATGACGAGCACCCGGAGGTCGCGGCAGGATTCGAGGGCTTCGAGCGCATTCATGCCGCGAATTTAGGCACTGTGCGCGGTATGGGACTCAGTTCAATGCGAGAATGGCCTCCTCAATGCGGTCACACGCGGCTTCCAGTTGCGCTTCGGATGCGGCGTAGGACAACCGGATGCATTCGGGGGTGCCGAACGAGTCGCCTCCCACGGTCGCCACCCGACCGGTTTCGAGCAAGTAGAAGGCCACGTCGTCACCTGATTCGAGCACCCGATCACCGGCGCGCTTGCCGAAGAGCCCGCTCACATCCGGGAACAAGTAAAACGCGCCCATCGGACGGTTCACCTTCACCCCCGGAATGCGCTCCAACCGCGCAATCATCAACTCGCGCCGCTTCAAAAACGCCGCACGCATTTCATCCGCAATGGACGGATCTGCCGCCACCGCCGCACCCGCAGCGACTTGCGCAATGGAACACGGCGCAGACGTCACTTGGCCTTGAATCTTCGTGCACGCCTGAGCGATCCAAGCCGGCGCTCCGATGTACCCCAAACGCCACCCCGTCATCGCAAAGCCTTTCGAAACCCCATTCACCGTGACCACCCGGTCTTGCATGCCTTCCACGGCGCCCAAGCTCGCGTGGGCTCCCGTGAAGTTGATGAGCTCGTAGATCTCGTCGCTGATGACGATGACCTCTTCGTGGCGCTTGAAGACTTCGGCAAGGGCCTCGGTTTCTTCCATCGTGTAGACGGATCCTGAAGGGTTGCAGGGGGAGGAGTAGATGACCAAACGCGTCCGCTCCGTGATCGCCGCTTCCAAATCGCTCGGCAGGACCTTGAAATCGTCCTCGATGCGCGTGGGCAAAATCACCGGCGTGCCGCCTGCCAACATCACCATGTCCTTGTAGCTCACCCAGAACGGCGCCGGCAACAGCACCTCATCGCCCGGGTTGATCAGTGCGAGCACGACGTTGGTGATGCTCTGCTTCGCTCCGTTGGAAACGACGATTTGGTTGGGCGCGTAGTCGAGGCCGTTGTCGCGCTTGAATTTGGCGCTGATGGCTTCGCGCACATCCGCAATGCCCGGAACCGGCGTGTAATGCGTGATGTTGTCGCGGATGGCTTGAATGCCGGCCTCCTTCAGCTCCTCCGGCGTGTCGAAATCGGGCTCGCCGAGCGAGAGGGAAATGACGTCAATGCCTTGGGCTTTCATTTCGGTCGCCTTGCGCGCCATGGCAATGGTCGCGGATTCAGACAGGCGGTTGAGGAGGTCGGAGGTCCGTGGGTTCATGTCGTTGCGTGTTGCGTGGGCCAAATTTACTTCCCCCTACGATGCCACGCGCCTACAGGTTGCGCTTTTTCGACAGCAATGCGAGCCCGCTGAACATGAGCCCACCGTTCACCGCAAGCAAGGCAAAGCCGAAGCTGAATCCCGTCCCTTCGCGCAACCCGAATTCGAGGAGGTAACAGGCGAGGGGAGAAGCCACCGCGAGCAGCGGGATCCACCGGTCGTTCACCGCCCGGCGCGAAAGGATGCCGAAGGCGAACAGCCCAAGGAGCGGTCCGTACGTGTAGTTCGCGGCCGTGAAGATGGAGGACAGCACGCTCGCGTCCGTCGCCATGGAGAAGCCGAGCATGACGACGGCGAGGAGGAGGGTCATGCCGAGGTGGACGCGTTTGCGGAGCCGTTCGGCGGCTGCGTCGGGGATTTGGTCTACGCGGGCCAAATCCACGCACACACTCGTCGTCAACGCCGTCAGCGCGCTATCCGCCGAGCTGAACGCCGCCGCCATCAGCCCCACCAGGAACACGATGCCCACGCCCCATCCCAACTCCCCGCTCAGCGCCACCCCGGGAAACAGCCCATCGGTCCGATCCGGCGACCACCCCATCGCCTCCGCCTGCAACCACAGCACGGCCCCGAGGAACAGGAACAGGAAATTCACCCCCACCAGCACCACCGCAAACGACCCCATGTTCCACCGCGCCTCCCGCAAATTTCGGCACGCCAAATTCTTCTGCATCATGTCCTGGTCCATCCCCGTCATCGTCGCGGCCACGAACGCCCCCGCCACCACGTGCTTCACCACATGATTCGGCGCCCGCCAGTCCTCCGTCACCCAAATCCGCGTCCACCCGCGCGCCTCCGCCTCCCCCCACAACGCGCCCCAATCGCCCCCAACGAGCGACTCCGCCACGGCATCCACGGCCAGGACCACCGCGATCAACATGGTTGCGGTTTGGAGCGTATCCGTCCACACCACCGTTCCCAAGCCCCCGGTCCGCGTGTACCCATAAATCACCCCCAACACCACCAACGCGGTCAGCGCCACGCCCACCGGCCACCCGCCCACGTGCAGGTCCCACCCCAGCGGCTGCAGCACGAACAACTGCAGCACGAGCACCACCAAAAACAGCCGAAAACTCGCCCCAATCACCCGGCTGATCAAGAAAAACACGGCCCCCGTCCGATACGCCCGCGGCCCAAACCGCTCCCCCAAATACCCGTAAATGCTCGTCAACTGCATCCGGTAATACAGCGGCATCAACACGGCCATGATGAACGCATAGCCGATCAAGTACCCGAAGACCATTTGCAAGTAGGTGAACCCCGCGCCCTGGACTTGGCCCGGCACGCTGATGAAGGTGACTCCGCTGAGCGACGCCCCGATCATTCCGAAGGCGACGACGTACCAAGGCGTGGTCCGCCCGGCGAGGAAGAATCCGGCGTTGCCGCGTTGGGCGGTGAGCCGGCCGATGACCGCCAGCAGGGCCGCGTAGGCGAGGAACACGCCGATGACGAGGTTGGGTTGCATGCGCCAAAGATATCGGCAGCGCGCTTGGGCGGCTTACCTTCGCGG
>CAYMHW010000069.1:0-11821 GCA_964390365.1 uncultured Comamonadaceae bacterium
AGTCGAGCAAGCTCGATAACCGCGTGAAAATCACGAACCTGCCGGAGGTGTGCACCGTCAGCATTTACAACTTGCACGGAACCCTGGTGCGCCAATTCCAAAAGGCCGATCCGCTGACCTCACTCGACTGGGACCTCAAGAACGAGGTCAACGTTCCGATTGCCGGTGGCGTCTACATCATCCACGTCGACGTCCCGGGCGTTGGCGAGAAAATCCTCAAGTGGTTCGGCGTCATGCGCCCAACGGACTTGGACAACTTCTAATTTGAGAACCTGAACGATCATGAACAAGGCAATCCTACCACTCTTTGCGCTGCTCCTTGCAGGAACTACGGCGCTGGCAGGCAATCCAGATCGCGCTGGCTCTGCTGGTGCTGGGCAGTTGCTCATCAACCCGTGGGCGCAGTCCAACGGGTTGGCCGGTACCAACATGGCCACCGTGCAGGGGCTCGAATCGTGCTTCTTGAACATTGCGGGTTTGGCCTTCGTGGAGAAGAACGAACTGGCGTTCGCGAACACGCAATACCTCAGCGGAACAGGCATTTCTGTGAACAGCGTTGGCTTCGCAACCAAAGTCGGTGGCGAAGCGGTCCTCGGCATCACGGTCATGACGATGGGCTTCGGCGACATCGACATCACGACCGTTGATTTGCCGGAAGGCGGCATCGGCACGTTCTCACCGTCGTTTTCGAACATCGGCGTCTCGTACTCGAA
This sequence comes from uncultured Comamonadaceae bacterium, assembly GCA_964390365.1. Classification (GTDB taxonomy): domain Bacteria; phylum Bacteroidota; class Bacteroidia; order Flavobacteriales_D; family Sanyastnellaceae; genus JALQTD01. The sequence continues at coordinate 714 of CAYMHW010000069.1, forward strand.
GGCGTTCTCCAACTCGATTTACGGCGGCATGACGTTGCGCATCATCGGTGAAGCGATTTCCAACGTCCGCGCAAGCGGCGTGGCGTTCGATGCCGGTATCCGCTACATCAGCCCCATCGACGAACGCTTGACCTTCGGCATTGCATTGCGCAACGTGGGGGCTCCGATGCGTTATGCGGGAGACGGATTGACGGTGACCGCGACGCCCCAGGGTTCGGCGAACAGCTTGACGGTGCTGCAGCGCTCCGAGCGTTACGAGCTGCCCTCTTTGGTGAACATCGGCTTCGGATACGACGTCGTTTCGCTCGAGGAGGTGAAGGGCACGTTGACGGGCCAATTCGTCTCGAACTCCTTCACGAAGGACCAGTTCGGTGCAGGGTTTGAATTCCAATACAAGGAATCCCTGACCCTCCGCGCGGGTTACATGTGGGAGCAAGGCGTCATCGGCACGGAAGCGATCACTACAGCCTACACGGGACCTGCTGCAGGTTTGACGGTGAGCGTGCCCGCTGGACAGGACGGTGGCCGCATCGGACTCGATTACGGGTACCGCACCACGAACCCGTTCGGAGGAAACCACAGCATCGGACTCCACATCTCGCTGTAATTCAGCGAAAGCCCTTGCACGGGCTTTGAATGAAATTGATTATTTTAGCTGAAAGAGAAAGCCCGGATTTCGGGTTTTCTCTTTTTTACGTGACGGCGCTGAGCCTTCGCGTTCTGAAACCCGCCATACCATGTCGAACTTTTCATACTTCACGCCCGAAGGGCTCCAAAAACTCAAGGACGAAATTCACTACTTGAAGACGGTGGAGCGTCCTCGCATTTCGCAACAAATCGCCGAGGCCCGTGATAAAGGGGACTTGAGCGAAAACGCCGAATACGATGCGGCGAAGGAAGCGCAGGGCATGATGGAAGCGCGTTTGGTGAAACTGGAGAACACCCTCGCCAACGCCCGGCTCGTCGACGATTCCCAAATCGACAACTCCAAAGTCTACATCCTCAGCACCGTCAAGCTCCGCAACCAAAAGAACAACGCGGAGGTGACGTACACGCTCGTGGCGGAAAACGAAGCGAACCTTGCGGAGAAGAAGATTTCGGTGGAAAGCCCCATCGGCAAAGGCTTGCTCGGCAAAGCGGTCGGTGATGTGGCCGAAGTGCAGGTGCCCGCGGGCATCATTCCGTTCGAGGTCCTCGAAATCACGCGGTGATGGCGTCCATTTTCAGCCGCATCGTGGCGGGGGAAATCCCGTGCCATAAGATTGCTGAGAATGAGCGGTTTTTGGCCTTCCTCGACGTGTTTCCGCTGGTGAAGGGCCACACGCTGGTCATTCCGAAGCAGGAGGTCGATTACTTTTTCGATTTGGACGCCACGACGCTCGCGGAGATCAACGCGTTTGCTCAGCAGGTTGCAGGCCAAATCCAACGCGCCATTCCCTGCAAGCGCATCGGCGTTTCCATCATCGGCCTCGAAGTCCCACACGCCCACGTACACCTCATCCCCCTCAACGCGGTCGGGGACATGAACTTCGAGCGTCCGAAGCTCGAAATCAGCCACGAGGAACTCGCCGAAATCGCCGAACGCATCCGCACGGCCTGACCTTCAGGGCGCCGGAAAGTCCAGCAACGCCGTCCAAATGCTCAGCACGCCACGGTCCTCCCGGGTCCAAATCGGACGCACCACCCCACCGTGGGCAGAAATGTTGTTGTAGTCCCCGAAAAAGGACGCTTGGCCCGGCACGAACGCCGACTCGCTGACCGTCACGTGCTCCCAGGTGTCGCCGCCATCCCACGAAGTGGCGACCACCACCTCGGTGGCCACCTCGCTCACCGACACCTTCGCACTGCGATCGTAGTACACCACGTGCACCCCGCCCGTCGCTTGGTCCACGGCCATCCACGTGAAGAACTGGTCCGTGGCCGTGTCATCGCTGTTCACCCGAACCGGCTCCGACCACGTCGCGCCTTCGTCGTCCGAATGGCACAGGTACACGTCGCTGTCCCCGGTGCGCAGGTCCGTCCAGTTCACGTAAATCCGACCCCGATGGGCGCCATCGCTGCAATCGACGTCCGTCACGGGCATGCCGTTGGCCCGGCCGATCCCGGGCACCTCCCGGTCCCAACCGCCGACGATGTCCGCCACACGCACTTCCGACTCCATCCAGCGCTTGCCCCCGTTCACCGACCGGTTAAACCACAGCTGCTCGCCCCGCGCCCACACCACGTTCAGCGCCCCATCCGGCCCGAAAGCCGGAACCGCCCCTTCCACCGTCCCATCGCCGTCCACGCAGTCCCCCGCCACCGCGCTGATGCGGACCGGCTTCGACCACCGTCGCGCCCGGTGGTTGGACGTCGAGCACAAGATGACGGAACTGTCCTCAGCGGCCGTGCTCCCGTACCGGTCGAATTGCGTCCAGCACGTGGCCAGGGATTTGCCGTCGGGGGATGCGTCGGTCCATTCTTTGTCCTGGTCCTTGGAACCGTTCAACCCCATGAAGCTGCCACGCGACCACGTCCGGCCGCCGTCCTTCGAGCGCTGGCACACGATGCGATCCAACAGCGACGCATCCGACCAACCCCTCCCCGACGGATCGCTGAGGTGCAGGTAATAAAAATCACCCGTCGCCCCCGCCACCACGCACGGATCGCCGAACACCCCATGCGGCGAGGTCAGCCGGTCCTTCGTCCACGTCGCCCCTCCATCCTCGCTCCAGTACACGTTGTCGAGGATGGAACCCGCCACCACGTGCTGCGGATTGACGGGACTCACAGCGATGGACGGTTCGCACGGCGCGTAGCCCATTCCGTTGTAGCGGTGAAGCTCGACGTTCGCTGGAGTTTGTGCCATGAGCGACGAGGCCCACATGCAGGCCAAGGCGACCCCGACAGCCCTCATTCGCCCGCGCCTTCGAGGGCCTCAAGCTCCGCACGAATGCCCTCCATGCTCTCCTTCAGCGCCTGCTGGATCTCCAAAATGGCCTCGTCGCTCAGCCCTTCGAGGCTCGGCGCCGCATGGTCGTGATCGTGGTCGTGGCCGTGATCGTGGTCGTGGCTGTGCCCGTGGTCGTGGCTGTGCCCGTGGTCGTGGCTGTGCCCGTGGTCGTGCTCATGACCGGGCACCTCCACCATCGCCTCCGACACCTCGTGAAAGCGCAGGTCCAACGCACTCAATTCCGCTTCGAGTCGCTGCAGTTGCTTGGCGAGGGCCGTGTCTCCGGCCGCAAAGGCCGCTTGGATTTCCTCGGCTTTGGCCTCCATTTCGGCCGCCAGCGATTCGTGCAATTCGTTCGACAGGCGCACCACCTCATCGTGCACCGAAATGGCTTGTTTGAGGCTCGCCGATTGCTCCTCGCCGCAGCCGGCAGCGAGCAGGAGGACTGCCGCAGCAGCCGTGAGGAAGGTTGATTTCATGGAGTTTGGGATTTCGTCGGTGGATCTTTCGGAGGAACGGGGTCGTAGCCGCTTTCGCCCCACGGGTGGCATTTGCTGATGCGTTTGGCCGACAAGGCCAAACCCCGCCACGCCCCATGCACCCGCAGCGCCTCGATGCTATAAGCCGAGCACGTCGGATGAAACCGGCAGTTCGAACCGAGGAGGGGGCTCAACAGGATTTGGTACGCCCGCACCAGGGCGATGAACACATGGCGCATGGCCTAAAATTACGGCATCCGCTCGAGCGCCATCATGAGCGCGACCGCAAACGTTCCCGCGCACACGAAGACCTGCTGCTCGCGCTGCGTGACGCCCAGCGCCCGCAACAACGACGCCACCGCGAGGAACGTCAGCAAGAACGCGAGCTGCCCGATCTCCACGCCCAAGTTGAACCGCAGCAACGGCATCACAATCCCCTCCCCCGGGTCGCGCGTGATGCGGAAGAACGACGAGAACCCGAGGCCGTGGATGAGCCCGAAGGCCACCGTCACGCCATACAGCCACTTGCCCGGCCGGTACCCCTGCCCCTTGGCCGCCGAGCGCCGCAAATTCAGGAGCGCCGTGACCACGATGCTCACGGGAATGAGGAACTCGATCCAGGCGCCATTCGGCCGCACCCAATCCATCCCCGCCAAAAACAACGTCACGCTGTGCCCCACCGTGAACGCCGTCGCGAGCAACACGAGCCGCCCCGCCCCTTTCCAATCCGCCCACGCCGCCAGCGCGAGCAAGTACAGCATGTGATCGTATCCCCGCCAATCGAGGATGTGCTGGATGCCCCGTAGAATGTCGTCCATGCCGGCAAGTTAACGCCGTCGGGTGTACGCCCAAATTTCAAATCCGTGCTCATTCCGCTCATCCGCCTCCTGCGCCCCAATCCGCTCCGCAATCCAGGCCGATTCCTCGAACGTCGGGTAAAACGCGTCCCCTTCCGGCTCGGCTTGCACGTGCGTGAGCAATTGACGGTCGACGGCGCCGGCCTCGAGGGCGAGGCGGTAGATTTGGCCTCCGCCGATGATGAACGCCTCCTCCTCCCCCGCGCTGCGGGCGAGCTCCAAGGCCGCTGCCAGCGACGTCACCACGGTCGCCCCGGGCGCCGCGTAATCCGGGTTGCGGGAAATCACGATGTTCGGGCGGTCCGCCAGCGGCCGGTACTTTTCCGGAATGGACTCGAAGTTGCGCCGCCCCATGATGACGTGGTGGCCCTTCGTCGTGTCCATGAAGAACCGCATGTCGTCGCGCAACCGCCAAACGAGGTCGTTGTCCTTCCCGATGACGCCGTTCGTCGCCACCGCCGCAATGCTCGTGACCCGCATCAGACGCTCACTTCAGCTTTGATGTGCGGATGCGCCACGTAATCGACCAGTTCGAAATCCTCGTACCGGAAGGCGAAGAGGTCGGTCACGTCGGGGTTGATGCGCATTTTCGGCAAGGGGAACGGCTCGCGGGTCAGCTGCTCCCGGGCTTGGTCCACGTGATTCAAGTACAAATGAACGTCCCCAAACGTGTGGACGAACTCCCCCGGCTCCAAGCCCACCACCTGCGCGACCATCATGGTCAGGAGCGCATACGAAGCGATGTTGAACGGCACCCCGAGGAAGGTGTCGGCGGAGCGCTGGTAGAGCTGGCAATTCAGCCGGCCTTCCGCCACGTGGAACTGGAACAAACAGTGGCACGGCGGCAGCGCCATTTCGTCGATGAAACTCGGATTCCAGGCGCTCACGACGTGGCGGCGGGAGTACGGGTTGTTGCGCAGGCCGTCGAGCAGCTTGGCGATTTGGTCGGTGTGGGAGCCATCCGGGTTGGGCCAGCTGCGCCATTGGTAGCCATACACCGGCCCGAGGTCGCCGTTTTCGTCCGCCCATTCGTCCCAAATCCGCACGCCGTTCTCCTTCAGGTACCCGATGTTCGTGTCGCCCTGAAGGAACCACAGCAGCTCGTGGATGATGCTGCGGAGGTGCAGCTTCTTCGTCGTGAGCACCGGAAATCCTTCGCTCAGGTCGAAGCGCATTTGGTAGCCGAAGCAGCCGAGGGTGCCGGTTCCGGTGCGATCTTCCCGCTTCACGCCGTGGGTGAGCAGGTGGTTCAGGAGGTCGTGGTAGGCGCGCATTGAGTCCAAAAATACCCCAGCCCCCTCCTCACGCCCCCGGGAATTTATCCCGCGTTATCCACCACCCCCACGACGCGCCGCCCCTCAGCCCACCGATAAATCGCATTCACCACCACCAAATGCGCGATCAGCGCCACGTGCAACGGCGCCAAGTACCCCGGCCACCCCCAATCTGCGCGCACGAGCGGGTTGTCCACCTTTGGCGGCTCCCACATGTACATGTAATTCGCCACCTGATCCGCCGGCACCGGCCAATACGTGTTGAACACCCAGTTCACCCCCGCCATCAGCGTCGACACCGCCGCGGCCATCCCATACGTCTTCAACCACCCCATCCGCGGAAACCGCATCCCGTAATGGCGCGTCATCACAATCGGCATGAAGATGATGAACCCGTGCCGAATGCAGTAATCCACCAGCACGATGGGCGCATCGCCCACGGTCAACTGCGGCGTGATGAACGAATGCAAGCCCCCGATGGTGCCGAGGAACGCCGTAAACGTGTACACTGAGGTGTTGCGCCAAAAACAATTCAACGCCACCAGCACGAAATTCATCCCACAAAAGTGCAGGGGCAGCGACCGGTGCAGCGTGAACTGCTGCTCCGGGTGCACGGTCGCATAAATGGGCAACAACAAGTTGAATGCGATGAGCAGCCAGCCCAAGCGCGGCAGCAGCCGCTCCCGCTGTTGCGCATTCAGGGAGTCCAACGCTTTGATGAGCAGCAGCCCCCCGATCACCGTGGCGCCCACCATCACCCAATACCGCGGTTCGTCCTGGTGTATGATTACATCGTAACGCATCGTGCTTCGATTTTGACGCGCTCAAGATATTCCGTTTTCCGCCGCTGCGGCGGGGACGCATGCCGCTGGGTAATCCCCACTTTTCGAAGCGGGGATGGTGAATTCGGCTTAGAATCGGCTGAATCGCTCCATTTTGATGGAAATCTGGCGCGCGGGCCTGAACAATTTGCAGCACTGTGATTCTAATCCCCACTTTTTGCGCCGGTGCGGGACGAAAGTGGGGATTTCAACTCCAGCGGAGCGAAAAAAAAACAACTCAACCTTCATTGCCGAAACAATCGCCTCACTGACGAGGGGCGCAACAATTTGGGGATTTCAACTCCAGCGGAGCGCTCAGCTGGGCTGTTGCAAGAGCAGGGTTTGGGTGGGGAAGGCGAATTCGAGCCCCTCGGCGTTGAACCGCTTCAGGATTTCGAGGTTGATGGCGCCGGGCGTGAGCGTGACGTCGGCTTCCTTGAGGACGTAGTAGACGGCGCTGACGTTGAGGCTGAAGTCGCCGAAGCCGCTGAACCAAACCGTGGTGTTGTCCTGCGTACCGACGTGCTCCACGATGATTTCCTCGAGGAGCGCGAGGGCGCGTTCGATGCGCTCAGGGGTCGTGTCGTAGGTGAGGCCCAAATCCACCCGCACCTTGCGCGCCGGTTCCGCCGTGACGTTCTCGACGACGCCGTCCGTGAATTTGTGGTTGGGGATGGTGACCATGCGGCCGGCCAGCGTCTTGATGCGCGTGCTGCGGATGCCGATTTCTTGGACGGTGCCGTCGATGCCGGCGACCTGGACCCGGTCGCCGACGAGGAAGGGCTTGTCGACGAAGACGGTGATGCCGCCGAAGATGTTGGCCACGAAGTCCTTCGCCGCCATCGCCATGGCGAGGCCGCCGATGCCGACCCCCGCCAGCAAGGCGCCGACGTCGTAGCCGGCGTTGTTCAAGGCCATGATGGTGCCGAGGACCCAAATCGTGGCCCGGAGGGTCTTTTGGAGGATGGGCGTGACCTGGCCGACCATCTTCGACTCGGAGCGCTCGGTCACGCGGGCGAAGAAGTTGCCGACCAGCGAATCGATGAGCCGGGCGGCGAGCCACGTCACGTCGAGGGCGACCGCGATGCTGAAGACGTGCTCCATGAACGTGTCGACGCCCTCGCCGAAACGCAGGTGGTCGTAGCCGAACCAGGCGCCGAGAAGGACGACCGCCAGGGCGATGGGCTCTTCGATTTGGTCCACGATCAAATCGTCCACCTCGGAAGACGTGCGCGCTGTCAACCGCTTCAAGCGGCGGGAAAACCAACGGTAAAGGAGGCGCCCCACGACTGCACCGCCGAGGAGCCAAGCGAGGGCCACCCCCCACTCGCGCAGCGGATTGCCCAGGAAAATGAGGTCGAAAAATTCCATGCCGCAAACTTCGCAAGAATACCTTTGCGGCATGCGAAATGATGTGGCTTTTGGCGCGGAACTGCGCGTGGGCGTCCTCGGGGGCGGACAGTTGGGGCGGATGATGATCCAAGCAGCGGCGGACTGGGACCTGCGGGTCGAGGTGATGGACCCCGCGGCCGATGCGCCCTGCCGGCACTTGACCCACCGGTTCGTGCAGGGGGATTTGCAGGATGCGGATGCGGTGTTTGAATTTGGCAAGGAACTCGACGTCATCACCATCGAAATCGAGCACGTCAGCGTGGACGGCCTCCGGCGCCTCAAAGCGGCCGGCGTGGAAGTGCACCCCGACCCGGAACACCTCGCCACCATCCAAGACAAGGGGCTGCAAAAGCAGTTCTTCGCCGCCCACGGCATCCCCTCGGCCCCGTTCACGCTGAGCGACGCCCCGCCGACCACCTTCCCGGTGGTCCAAAAACTGCGCAAGGGCGGCTACGACGGCAAAGGTGTGGCCATCCTCCGGAGCGCGGAAGACGCGGCGTTCGACGGGCCGTGCGTGCTCGAACAGCCCGTGGACATCGCCAAGGAACTGAGCGTCATCGTGGCCCGCAACCCGTCAGGCGCGACGGCCACCTTCCCGGTGGTGGAGGCGGTGTTCGACCCGGTAGCAAACCTCGTGGACTACCTCATCGCCCCCGCTGAAGTGAGCCCCGAAACGGCGCAAGAAGCCGAGGCGCTCGCCCTGCGGGTGGCCGATGCCATGGGGTTCACCGGCCTGCTCGCGGTGGAACTGTTCCTCGATCGGGAGGGCGCGCTTTGGGTCAACGAACTCGCCCCGCGCACCCACAACAGCGGCCACCACACCATCGAAGCGAACCACACGTCCCAATTCCAGCAACACCTCCGGGCCATCCTCGACCTGCCGCTCGGCGACGCTTCGGCCCGAAGCGCCGGCGCGATGCTGAACCTCGTCGGCGCGGCGGATGCGCACGGGAGCCCCGTCTACACCGGCTTGGGCAAGGCGCTCGGTGCGCCCGGCGTGTACGCCCACATCTACGGAAAGTCGGCGGTGAAGCCGTTCCGGAAGATGGGCCACGTCACCGTGACCGGTGAGACGGTCGAGGCCGTGAAGGAGCGCGTGCTCGCCCTGCGCGACGCCTTGCGCGTGAACGGAACCCGCGTATCTTGACGCCCTGAGATGAATGCGCCCAAGCTTCGTTTGGCCGTGGTGTGCGGAGGATACTCCGCCGAGGCCGCTGTTTCGCGAAAGTCCGCTGCCAACGTCATGGAACACCTCGACCGGGAACGGTACGAGCCGACGTTGATCCACATCGACCGCGCGGGGTGGTGGGCCGAAGTCGAAGGCGAACGCCGCGAAGTCAGCCGCGAACAATTCACCGTACCGGGGCTTCCGCCCTTCGACGGCGTGTTCATCATCGTCCACGGCACTCCGGGAGAGGACGGGCGCCTTCAGGCCTACTTCGAATTGCTGGGCATCCCGCACACCACGGGCAACGCGCGGAACATGGCGCTCACGTTCCACAAGGGGTGGACGACCGGGTTGTTGCGCTCAAAGGGGCATCCGGTGGCGCCTTCGAAGGAGATTCCGCAGGGGGCCGATGTGGCGGCGTTGGATTTGGAATTGCTGCTCGTGGGCATCGGCCTGCCGTGCTTTGTGAAGCCGAATGAGGCGGGGTCGAGCGTCGGGGTGCACCGGGTGGACCGCGTGGAGGAGCTGCGCCCGGCCATCGAGGCCGCGCTCGCGGCGGAGTCGTCGTCGGTGCTCGTGGAGGGGTTCCTGAACGGCCGGGAATTCACGGTGGGCGTGCTGCCGGATGGGGCCGGCGGGGTCATGGCCTTGCCGATTACCGAAATCATTTCGCACAACGCGTTTTTCGATTACGCCGCGAAGTACGAGGGAGCTTCTGATGAGGTGACGCCGGCTGATTTGCCGGTGGAGACGACGGAACAAATGCAGGAGCTGGCCGTCGCGGTGTACCGGGATTTGGACTGCCGGGGGATGGCGCGGGTGGACATGATCTTGATGGAGGGGATTCCGCGGATCATCGAAATCAACACGGTGCCGGGGTTCTCGGCGGCGAGCATCGTCCCGCAACAGGGGGCGGCGGCAGGGCTGAGCAAGCAAGACATCCTGACCCGGGTGGTGGAGGCGACGGTGGGTTTGGCCTAAAAGGCTAAAAAAGAAGAAGGGCCGCCCCGTTGGACAGCCCTCCCCAGTTGAATGAAAACAAGTAAACTGTTATTGAAGCCGAAGCTTCAAGGTCTTTAACGGAGCCGCCTGAGTGAAGGTTACAATTCGGCGAAAAAAAGTTCAACGCACCCGATCCGGGTTGTCCGCGATGAAGGCCTTCCACCCGCTGTGGCCCGCCTGCATCCGAGGCGTAGCGAGCTGAAACGCGTGGCACAGCGCCACGGCCACCCCGTCCGTCGCATCGAGCTCCTTCGGCATCGACGCCTCCGGAATCTTGAGCGTCCGCGCCACCATGGCCGCCACCTGCTCCTTGCTCGCGGCGCCCGACCCCGTGATGCTCTGCTTCACCCGCCGCGGCGCGTATTCCGCAATGGGCACCTCCCGCGACAACGCCGCCGCCAGCGCCACGCCCTGCGCCCGCCCCAACTTCAACATCGACTGAACGTTCTTCCCGAAGAACGGCGCCTCCACCGCCAAATGGTCCGGATGGTGCGTCTCGATCAACGCCACCACGCGGTCATAAATGCGCTTCAGTTTCACCGCGTGGTCCTTGTACTTCGACAAGTGCAACGCCCCCATCTCCAACAGTTCCTGCCGTTTGCCGACCACGCGGATGACGCCGTACCCCATGATGGTGGTGCCGGGGTCGATGCCGAGGATGATCTGTTCACGAGGGGCGGACATGCGCGGGCTAAGGTACATTTGGGAGCATGAATCGGCGGCGGCTTTCGATCGGGATTTCACTCCTTGCGCTCGGATGGGTGGCGTGGGAGGTGTGGCGGCACGAGGTTTGGGCCGTGGAGTGGCCGGAGCCGAGGTGGGCCGCGGTGGGGGGCGTGCTGGCGTTGATGCCCGTGAATTGGGGGGTGGAGGTGGCCAAATGGCGGTTCCTGAACCGCGGGCTCGCGTGGGGGACGGCGGTGAGGGAGGTGCTCATCGGGGCCGGTTGGGCGTTCGTGACGCCGAACCGGATCGGGGACGTGGCCGGGCGGGTGGCGGCGGCGCCGGCGGAACGCCGGGCTTCGGCGGCCCGGGCGTTCGCGACTTCGGGGGCGGCGCAGTTGTTCGTGACGGTGGCGGCGGGCGGTGTGGCGCTCGAGGGGCGTTGGGGGTGGGCCGCGGGGCTGGCGGCGGGACTCGGGGCGCTCCTGCTCTGGAGTCCGCGGCTGCCGAAGCTGCTCGG
>CAYMHW010000070.1:0-11584 GCA_964390365.1 uncultured Comamonadaceae bacterium
CTGAAGATGGGCAAGGCCGCTGGATAACGCGTCGCTCGGAACGTCATGTTGGCCGCGGGCAGCAATTCGGTGCCCTGCGCCACCGGGATTCCGCCTTGCAATGGCGTCACGTACTGCCATACGGTATCCCCCGCCAAGGTGATTTCCGAGGTCCTCCCCGAACGCCCCTCACACACCAAGAACCGCGGCCCAGCGAGCGGCTGGAAGCTCGAAAGCCCCCCGCTTGAAAAGCTCAAGGGATCCGTGGCTTGCCAGTCCCAATCCGGTAACGCAGGCGCAAAGACCCCACCCTGAAGGAGGTACTCGTTTTCGTACTCGTCATAGGGCGGCGTCACCACCGTCAAGGCCGAACGTTGGCCTTCCGGTCCGGGAACCCGGTTGTTGAAGATGGAGATTTTGCCGAGGAAGGGTGAGCCCATTTGGTACGGCTCATCCACCCAATTCGCATCGTGCTGGTAATGCAAGTGGTGCTGCGTCGAGTCGGCCACCCCGTAGGCTGCCGGGTTGCCCCACCGCCATTTCAAGTCGCCGTTGCTGAAAGCGCTGTGGTCGATGATCCACACTTCATCGTACTCGGGCGCACTGAGCAAAATGTGGTCGTTGAGCGGGTTGTAATCGATGCTGTTCATGTGGACGAAATCCGCAGGATTGCCCGGAGACGGATAATTCAGGTCCACTTTGTGCGGCTGTTCGGAGACCACGCCAAAATTCGCCGCGTCCGGATTCACGTCCTGCACGAGGTGATCCCACAGCCGCCACTCCCAAACGACCTCCGCACCGCCCATGCCATCGGGCTGCAACTCCACGATCTTCTCGCTCCACAGCCCCGTGCCCGTCAGCGTCTCCGGATCCGCCCCGGCCGCCAGGGCAGCCGTCGAATCGATGGCTTCCCAGCAGATGGCGAGCACGTTGCCGTTGGGCATCGGGGCGATGTCGTGGTGGAAGCGGGCGCTGTCGTCGTTTTGGGTGTAGCTCCAAATCACTTCGTTGTCCCACGTCCGGCGTTCAATGGTGGCGCCGCCGCCACCGGCCCAAATCGGATTCCCCGCAATCGAAGCCGGTCGTAGCGTCGTGATGAGGTCGCCGTTGGGCATCAGATAGGCCGTGTTGCCCGGGCGGCTGTCCGCATCGCTTTCCCACTGGTGCACCACCTCGCCACAAAAATTCAGCAGGTAGGCGTTCGGTTGGTTGTGCGGGTAGATGAGGGTGTAGCCGTCGTAGACGTTGGTGGGGTCGTACACGGTGGTGCCCACGGTGTTTTGGGCCCAAATCGAAGCCGCCCATCCGCCGAGCAACATCACCAACAATGCAGGGTTTCTCATGATTTCATCCATTTCGTCCGGGTGCAGTCCGCGGGCGATGCCCCAAAGGTATGCACCATGTACTGCCCCGAAGGCCACACCGATGCGTCCAAACGCAGTGCCCCGTTCCAACTTCCCTGAGCCACGATGCGGCCCCACAGGTCGTAAACGAAGAACTGCCCGTCCGGGCCACTCGGCGCCGGCAGGTGCACGGCGTCGGTTCCGGGGTTGGGGTGGATTGCCAGACCGGAGATGGACGCGAGGGGCACCGCGGCGAACGTGCTGCATCCGCTCAAGTCGGGCTGGAGTTCGATGGGCTCGCCCGGTGTGAGGTCGCGCCCCGCGAATCCGGGAAAATCAGGGGCGTAGCGTCGCGCGAGGAAGACCTGGTTGTTGAACGGATCCGTGCCTTGCAGCAGGGGGCCGACGCCCGTCATCGGATTCACGTATTCCCAAACGACGGCTCCATCGGGCTCCACTTCGAACAGCCGGCCCCGCGCGCCTGCGCAGATCAGGGTGGTGCCGCCGGGCAGGCGTTGCGCGCCGGAAACGTTGCCAGAATAGAAGTCGTTGGTTCCGGTTTCCGGGTAGATCCACGCCAGGGATTCCGGCCCGTAGGGAGCGGTCGCGTCGAGGGCGTAGGTGCCGTCGGCGAGCAGGGGAGGGGTCCATTCCTCCACCGTGCTGTACGCGCCTTCGGGCCGCCCGGCGCCGTTGTTGAAGACGATGAGGTTGTCGCCGACCCAGTGGACATCGTGCTGGCCGTAGAATCGCCGGTCTGCTTCCGTGCCGCGGCCGTAAGATTGCGGGTTGCCCCAGCGGTAGAGGAGGTCGCCGGCCGGCCCCGCTGCTTCTTCGGTGGTGAGCCCGTGGTCGATGATCCAGATTTCGTCGAATTTGCGGGAGGAAAGCGCGATTTGGTCCAAATCCGCGTGGTAGTCGATGCCGTTCACGTGCAACCAATCCGCCGCGGCCAACTCGCCGCCCCCCGGCCCCGCTCCCCCCGCCAACGCGGTCGCATTGAAGTTCACGTCAATCCGCCCCGGATGCGCCGCCGGCTCGCCAAACCCCGGCAACGCCGCATCGAAGTCCTGCACCAAGTGATCCCAAACCGACCACGCCCACACCACCTCGTCCTCTGCATTCCGCTCCTCCACCCGCGTCACCCACACCTCGGGCGACGTCAGTTCCGGATCGCGACCCCGCGCGATCGCCTCCTCCCCGCTGTGCCGCTCCCACGCAATGAACAGCAGGTTGCCGTTCGGCAGCACGGTGAAGTCGTGGTGCGCATGCAACGAGTCCGTCGCCGCGTTCCAAGAGCGGATGAGGTTGCCCTCCCAATCCCACTGCTCAAACCCGCCCCCGATGCCGCCCCCAGCGAACACGCTGCTCTGCAGCTGCACCGACCGGATCAGGTCGCCGTTGGGCAAGAGGTAGGCCGCGAGCCCCGGGCGGAAATCGCTCGTCCACGACTGCACGACCCGCCCGCAGTTGTCCAACAGAAACGTCTCGGTGCTTCCCATTGGCGCTAACAACGTGTACCCGTCGAAGCTGCCTGACGTGTTGATGAGGGTGCCGAGGGTGTTTTGGGCCCACGCGGCCCCGGTGAGGCCGAGGGCCAGCAGGGCGAGTTCAATCCGCCGCCAAAGCGCGTTCGATTTTCTCATGGTCTATGAAGGATGCGGCGCGCGCCCAATCATTGAATTGCTCGAAATCGGCGCGCGTGACTCCGAGGTGTTCCGCCATCAACGCGTATTCCCGGCTCAGGTTGGTGTCCATGATGCCCGGGTCGTCCGTGTTGACGGTCACTTTCACGCCGGCGTCTCGCAATTTCAACAGCGGGTAGTCGTCCAACGATGCCACCGCTTGGGTGAGCCGATTTGAAGTCGGGCACAATTCCAGAGGAATGCCGCGCTCGGCGAGCAGCGCGATGGCAGCGGGGTCGTGGATCGCTTGGACCCCGTGGCCGATGCGGTCGGCGCCCATGCCTTCGATGGCCGTGATGATGTTGCGCGAGATGCCGGGGACCGCGGGTTCTCCCGCGTGGATCGTGATGCCAAATCCCGCCGCCTTCGCCCGCTGAAACAAGGGGATGAACGGTTCGGGTTCGCAATCCACCTCGTTGTCCGCCAAGTCCACGCCCACAAATCCGTCCCGATGCGCCAACGCGAAGTCCAGCCACCGGGCATTTTCCTCGGCCGTGTGGGTCCGCTGCAAGATGCAAATCAGCCCTGTGGCAATCGGGTAGAGGGCCTCAGCTCGGGCGCAGCCGCGCAAGATGGCGGCTTGGAGCCGGTCGGCGTCGAGGTGCGTGTGTTTGTCCAGCAAAAAGCTCGGCGCATAGCGCAGCTCCAGCACGCGCACTCCGTGGTGCAGGTGCATGTCCTCGCACACCTCAAAGGCCAATTGCTCCATCATTTCCTCGGAGGCCAGCAGGTCCCGAACATCGAGGAACTTGCGGAGCACCGTCGGCAGGTCGCTCATCGGTTCTCGGATGAGGAACTGCCGGGCAAAGGCCTCGTCGGTTTCCACGGGCAATCCCGCCTGCAGCGCCCATTGCTTGAGCGTGGAGGGGCGAAAGGCGAGTTCCAAATGGCAATGAAGTTCGACTTTCTTCAAGTCGGCAAAGGCGGCGTGCTCGTTCATGGAAGGCGAAAGTTACGATGCGACCGGGCGGCGGAGGCTTCTCCGCGTATTTTTGCGCCATGGCCGTCGAAATCAAGAACAAGAAAGCGTCTTTTGAGTTCTTCCTCACCGAGGAATTCACGGCAGGCCTGCAATTGGTCGGGTCAGAGATCAAATCCATCCGGGCCGGTAAGGCGAGCATCACGGAGGCGTATTGCCGGTTTCAGAACGGCGAGTTCTTCGTGTTCAACGCCTACATTCAGGAATACGCGAATGCCGGTTACGTGGGCCATGAGGCCCGTCGCCCGCGCAAATTGCTCCTGAACAAGGTCGAGCTGAAGAAGCTGGAAAAGCGCTTAAAAGACGTCGGCGTGACCGTCGTTCCGACCCTGCTGTTCATCGCGCCCTCGGGCTACGCGAAACTCCGCATCGCCATTGCCAAAGGCAAGAAGCTGCACGACAAGCGGGAAACTTTGAAGCAGAAGGACGTCGCACGCGACCTCGACCGCCGAGGGGATTGATCAGGCCTCGACTTGGGGCTGGGCCTTGACGCGGTAGGTCTCCACGAATTCTTCCCAGTCCCACAGGAAGTGCACCATCATTTCACGCAATTCCTTTTCCAATTGCGGATGCGGTGTGGACATGGAGGAGAAGTAGGCGTCTTGGAAGGGCATCAGTTGGTATTTGTACAACACCAACTTGGCCATCCCCCGGTCGAGCTTCTTCGACGGGTGGTTCACTTGCTTCATGAAGGAGCGGAAGGCGCTGACCTTCGTGGTGAACTCCTGGTTCGTGATGCCGATGGCGCGGGCGAATTTGGCACAAATCCGCTGCACCAACCGCCGATCGATGCCGGCTTCAAAATGCTTGGGGATGGAATGCAAATTGGCCACCACCACCGTCAACAAAAACCGGCCGTAATCGTCCGCGCTCAACTCGGGTGAGCGCTCGAAATAGGGGCTTTCGTTCAAGAATTCCGCCACCAATGGCCAGCCGTTCTCGACGCTCTCGAACGTCGTTTTTACGAACAGCGCCGCCACCTGCTCCTCGGTGAGCTTCTGCTTCACCACCTTCCGAAAGATTCCCCAAGTATTCATCCTTGGAATCCAAATCTACAGGATGCGCTCGGGGGCTCGACGGGGATATAATTCCACACTATTCACAGGGTTATCCACAATGAAAGGCGAGGGGGGAGGGGCGGATTATCTTTGCGGCCATGTACAAGTGGCTGAAACCGTTGATTTTCCGGACGGATCCGGAGCGGGCGCATTACGCGACGATGGGGGTGTTGAAGTTCGCTTGCGCCCTTCCGGGGGGCGCGGCGTTGCTTCGGGCGGCCTTCCGTGCGCCGAAGCAGGAGGTCGAGGTGTGGGGGTTGCGCTTCCCGAATCCGGTGGGGTTGGCGGCCGGGTTCGACAAGGATGCGCGGTGGTTGCGGGAGTTGGGCGTGCTCGGGTTTGGCTTTGTGGAAATTGGCACCTTGACGCCAGTAGGCCAAAGCGGCAATCCGCAACCGCGACTCTTCCGCCTGCCCGCCGATCGCGCCATCCTCAACCGCATGGGCTTCAACAACGGCGGGGTCGAACCCGCGGTCGAACGCTTGAAGCGCCGTCCGTCCGGCCTCCTCGTGGGGGGCAACATCGGAAAGAACAAGGTGACGCCCAACGAGGACGCCATTTCCGACTACCTGACGTGCCTCGATGCCCTCCATCCCCACGTCGACTACTTCACGGTCAACGTCAGTTCGCCCAACACGCCCGGCTTGCGCGCCCTCCAGGACCGCGAACCGCTGACCGCGTTGCTGCGCGCGGTGGTCGAACGCAACCGGACTTACCCGGCTCCCCGCCCCGTGCTGCTGAAGATCGCGCCCGACATGACCGACGGCCAGCTCGACGACGTCGTGGCCATCGTCCAGGAGGTCGGGGTGGACGGCGTCATCGCCACGAACACGACCATTGAACGGTCCGGACTGACCACCGACACGGAGCCGCTGGGCGCCGGCGGCATCAGCGGGGCGCCGGTGCGCGACCGCTCCACGGAGGTCATTCGGTACTTGCACGAACGCTCGGGCGGCGCCTTCCCCATCATCGGGGTGGGTGGCATCGACAGCGCGGCGGCGGCCCAAGAGAAACTCGATGCCGGGGCGACGCTGGTGCAGGTTTACAGCGGACTGGTCTACGAAGGGCCGGGCCTCGTGAAGCGCATCGTGCGCGGGCTGCGCTGAGGTCAGGCGGTGCCGAGGAGGCTTTCGAGCGACGGGGCCCGCTCGGCCACGCGCACACCCTTTTCCGTCAGGGCGACCGTGCAGGCCGCGTGCTGCCCATCGTGTTCGAGGAAGAGCACCCAGTTTTCCTCGGCAGCTTGCCGCAGGAACAGGTCCTTCTCTTCCAGGGTGAGCAGCGGGCGGGTGTCGTAGCCCATCACCCACGCGAGCGGAACGTGGGCCGCGCTCGGCAGGAGGTCCGCCATGAAGGCGATCCGGGTGGATCCGTGGGTGAGCACGGGAATCATTTGGCTTTCCGTGTGACCGTCCGCGAAGAAGAGGTCCAAACCCGGGAACGCCGCACCCAACGCCCCCCGCGACCAACGCCCATCGCGCGGCACGAACTGCAGCCGCCCACTCGCCTCCAGCGGCAAAATGTTCTCCGCGAGGAACGAAGCCTTCTCCCGGGCATTCGGGTTCACCGCCCAATTCCAGTGGCGCTCACAGCTCCAAAACGTCGCATTCCGAAACGCCGGAATCAGCGCGCCATCGGCCTCGCGTTTCACGGCCCCGCCCACGTGATCAAAGTGCAAGTGCGTCAGCAGCACGTCCGTGATGTCATCCCGGTGGAAGCCCCGCTTCGCCAGCTCCCCATCTAAGGTGTACCCGCCGTGTAGGTGGTAGTGGCTGAAGAACTTCTCGGACTGCTTGTCCCCGATGCCGGCATCGATGAGCAACAGGCGGTCGCCCTCCTCGATGAGCAGCAACCGCATCGACCAGGTGCACAAGTTGAGGTCGTCGGGCGGCACGTGCTGCGACCAGAGTTGCTTGGGAACGACGCCAAACATGGCGCCCCCGTCGAGTTTGAAGAACCCGGTTTGGATGGTGTGAAGCTGCATGGCGCGAAAGTACGTCAACCCGCGGGTCGGCGCAGCCGCGCCACCGCGCCCAGCGTCCCGAGCGCTGCCCCGATGAGGGCCCCTTGGATGCTCCCGCCGACCCAAGCAAACCGCAACAACGCGCCGCCCGCGAGCCCTTCCGAGGGCGGGAAAGTGGCCGTAAAAAAGTCCGCACTCGCCGCCGCCAACCCGCAACCGACCCCGCCTCCGAGCAGCGCCCCGACGGCCCACCACCCCACGACGCCCGTCAAAACCCGTTCCGGTCGGTCGCCGCCACCGCGCATCCACGCCCAGCCGAGCACCAGCGCCGCGAGCACCGCGTAGAGCGACCCTTCGAAGACGCCCTGCAACACGGCCGCCGCTGCGATGCCCGGAAAATCCCAGTGCAGAACCCGCGGGAAATAGGCGGGCGAGATTTGGCCATTCACGGCGTTCAACAACGCCCCGCTCGCCGCGCCCACGGCCCAACACGCCGCCACCAATCGCATCCACGTCCGTTGCATGCGCTCAAGGTACACCCGACACAGGCCGATGAACTACTTTTGCGCCACAAACTCGCCCGCATGGACCTCAACGCCCTGACTGCTGTTTCTCCCGTGGATGGCCGCTATCGCCGCCACACCGCTGATCTCGCGCCGTTTTTATCGGAATTTGGTTTGATGGCGCACCGCGTGGAGGTGGAGGTCGAGTACTTCCTCGCGCTGGTCGCGTTGCCCTTGCCGCAGTTGGCGGGCTTTCCCGCAGGCCAAACCGACGCCCTCCGCGCCCTCTTCCGCTCCTTCACCGAGGCCGATGCCTCCCGCATCAAGGAACTGGAGCGCACGACAAACCACGACGTCAAGGCGGTGGAGTACTTCATCAAGGAGCGCATGGCCGACCTCGGCCTCGAGGCGTTCAGCGAGTTCGTGCACTTCGGCCTGACTTCACAAGACGTGAACAACACGGCGATTCCGCTGAGCCTGAAGCGCGCCACGACGGAAGTGCTCCGCCCGTTGCTGGCGGCGGTGCGGGACACCTTGGCCGCGCAAGCCGCCGAATGGCGCGACATCCCCATGCTCGCCCGCACCCACGGCCAAACCGCTTCCCCGGTGACGCTCGGCAAAGAATGGGCGGTCTTCGTCGAACGCCTCGACCGCCAACTGGCCGCACTCGACGCGGTGCCGTACGCCGCGAAATTCGGGGGAGCGACCGGCGGCTTCAACGCCCACCACGTCGCCTACCCGGAAATCGATTGGATCGCCTTCGGCAACCGCTTCGTGGAGGAAGGCCTCGGCCTCACGCGCAGCCGGACGACGACCCAAATCGAGCACTACGATTTCCTTGCGGCCTGGTGCGACGCCTTGCGCCGGGTCCACACGATCTTGTTGGATTTGGACCGGGACGTTTGGACCTACATCTCGCTCGACTACTTCAAGCAGCGCATCAAGGCCGGCGAGGTCGGCTCCAGCGCCATGCCGCACAAGGTCAACCCCATCGACTTCGAGAACAGCGAGGGCAACCTCGGCGTGGCGAACGCGCTCCTCATGCACTTTGCTGAGAAGCTGCCCATCAGCCGCTTGCAGCGCGACCTCACGGATTCCACGGTGCTGCGCAACTTGGGGGTGCCCATGGGGCACAGCCTCATCGCCCTGCGCTCGCTGGAAAAGGGCCTCGGGAAGCTGTTGCTCAATCGGGACCGGCTCGCCGCCGACCTCGAGGCGAACTGGGCCATCGTGGCGGAGGGCATCCAAACCGTCCTCCGGCGCGAGGGATACCCCCAGCCGTACGAAGCCCTGAAGGCGTTGACGCGCACCCATGCCGCCATCGATGCGGCTGCGATTTCGGAATTCATCAGTGGCCTCGACGTCACCGAAGCCGTCAAGGCCGAATTGCGGGCCATCACGCCGAGCACGTACGTGGGGCGTTCCGCTGACCTCGTGGACCAAGCGCTGTGAATCGGTTCCGGGAGCTCTGGCATTGGGTGGGGCGCTACCGCCTGAACTTGCTCGCCAACGCGGGCTTCAACGTGCTCAATGCCGTCCTCTCGCTGTTCACCTTCCTGAGCGTGGTGCCGTTCTTGCGCATTCTGTTTTCGGGGACGCCGGAAGCGCCGGCGCTCGACGAAGACGCCACCCTGCTCGAGCGGGTGAACGGGGCGTTCGATGCGTTTGTGTTGGAAGTAGGGCCGAAGCAGGCGTTGGTGACGCTTTGTGTCGCCATCGTGCTGTTGGCGGTGCTGAAAAATGCCGTCAGTTACGCGGCGCTATATAGCCTGGCCACCATCCGCACCGGCGTGGCTCGCGATCTGCGCAAAGAATTGTACGACCGCATGCTCTTGCTGCCCGTCGGGTGGTACACCGAAGCGCGGAAGGGCAACGTCATGTCCTTGATGACGAACGATTTGATGGAGGTGGAGTTTTCCATCATCGGCACCGTCGAAGTCTTGTTCAAGAGCCCCATCATGCTGCTCGTTTCGCTGGGGACGCTGTTTGCCATGAGTTGGGAGTTGACGCTGTTTGCTCTGATTTTCCTGCCGTTGAGCGGGTTCCTCATCAGCCGCATTGCAAAGAGTTTGAAGCATGCGGCGAAGCGCGGCAAGGATCGACTCGGCGAATTGATGAGTGTCATCGAGGAGACCATCGGGGGCATGCGCGTCATCAAGGCGTTCCATGCGGAATCGGCGTTTTCGCGCCGGTTTGATGCCACGAACGAGCGCTATTTTGAGCTGATGCGCAAGCTGTACAAGCGGGAGTACCTGAGCTCGCCGATGAGCGAAACCATCAGCCTGACGGTCATGGCCATCTTGCTGTGGTTCGGCGGCGAGTTGGTCTTGGAGGGGCGCGGTGGGCTGTCGGGCGATTGGTTCATCGGCTACCTCGTGGTGTTTTCCCAGATCATTCCACCGGCGCGCGCGCTGAGCGACGGGTGGTTTAAAGTCCAAAAAGGCGCCGCCTCCCTCGACCGCCTCGACGCCATCCTCAAGGAGCAGGCCCGCATCCCCGAGCCCGAACACCCCGCCCCGTGGAGCGGCTTCACCTCCCACATCGCGTTCGAAGGCGTTCAGTTCGGATACGCCCCCGATGCCCCCGTGGTCCAGTCCATCGACTTCACGGTGCACAAAGGCCAAACCGTCGCCCTCGTCGGCCCTTCCGGCTCCGGAAAAACCACCCTGGCCTCCCTGCTCGCCCGGTTCCACGACCCGCAAAGCGGCCGCCTCGCGCTCGACGGCCACGACCTGCGCGACCTTGACATCGCCACCCTTCGGGCTCAGCTCGGCGTGGTGACCCAAGAGGCCATCCTGTTCAACGATTCGGTCGCGGCGAACATCGCGCTCGGCGATGATGCGCCCGCCCCTGAGCGCCTCCGCGAAGTCGCCCGTGCCGCGAACGCCCTCGAGTTCATCGAGGCCCTGCCCGGCGGATTCGACGCACTCATCGGCGACGGCGGTGGCCGGCTGAGTGGCGGGCAGCGGCAGCGCCTGTCCATTGCGCGCGCCTTGTACAAAGACCCGCCCATCCTCCTGCTGGACGAGGCCACTTCGGCCTTGGACACGGAGTCGGAACAGCTGGTGCAGCAGGCCATCGATCGGCTCATGTCGAACCGAACGGTCCTTGTCATCGCGCACCGGCTCAGCACGGTCCGCCACGCCGATGCCATCCACGTGCTTGATGGTGGGCGCATCGTGGAGTCCGGAACCCACGAGGAACTGATGGAGCGGGGAGGGGTGTACCGGCGGTTGGTGGAGATGCAGGATTTGGCCTGACGGACCGCCGCGTGACCCAAGTTCCCGAATCGCGGGGCGTTTTGCGGTACTTTCGCGGCATGGCGAAACAACGTTCCCTCATCGGGGCCATTTTGGCCTTGAAATGCCCCCAATGTCGCGAGGGCAACCTGTTTCAATTTCCCAACGCTTACCGCTTGTCGACCACCTCAAAGATGAACAAGTCGTGTCCGGTTTGTGGTGAGGATTTCGAGCGGGAGCCCGGGTTTTACTTCGGTGCGGCCTACGTCTCCTATGCGCTGACCGTCGCCCTGTGGGTGGCGGTGTTGGTGGCGCTCTACACGTTCGATGCACTCGGTTGGATTGAATTCTCCTTCTTCACTCATGTGACCTTGTTCCTCACCACAGGCATCACCACGCTCATTGTGCTACTGCCCCCGGTTTACCGCGTGAGCCGTGCGATTTGGATCCAGTTGCTGACCAAACGCAAGCCGGTCGAGTGAACGCATAAACGTCAAAAGGGGGCCTCCGTTGAGGCCCCCTTTCTCACCAAATCGCCTGATTTCTGTAATTCTCCTTGAGAGAATGGCAAAACCAAAACCAAGTCCCTTTACGGGAGGCGGTGAAGCGAGGTTACCTTTTGGGCAAAAAAAAATGCGCATCGAGCGCATTCTGCTTGAAAATCAGCGAGTTATTCGGCTGATTTTTTTTCGTTCATGACCTCCGTTTGCACGCGGATGCTCTCGTTGTGCACGTGTTCAAGGAGGTTCATCATGAAGGTTTCGCCCAAACGCAGGTCCTTGCCCCACCGGCTGCGGCTCGCGAACACCTGTTTCCAGCGCTCCAACTGCAGGAT
>CAYMHW010000071.1:0-11470 GCA_964390365.1 uncultured Comamonadaceae bacterium
CAATGAAGTCCTCTGTGAACACGCCGCTTTCGCGTCCCCACGCCTCAAAGCGCTCCACGGGATCGATCTGCCCCCAGTGTTCAATCAGTCCTTCTGGGTAGTACTTCGTACCGCTCGCCTCTTCGTGACCCCGCATTCGGAAGGTCTTGAATTCCAATATGATCGGTCGCGGACGCTCGCGCATCCGTTCCGCCGCGTCGCGCACGGCTTGGAAGACCGCGAGCACGTCGTTGCCGTCCACCTGCACGGCGTCCTCTGCGGGAATGCCATAACCGATGGCCTTGTCGGTGAAGTGCTCGAATCGGAATTGCTCGTTCGAGGGCGTGGAAAGTCCCCAGGCGTTGTTCTCGATGCCGATGATGACGGGCAATTGCCAAACCGCAGCCACGTTCACCGCCTCGTGGAAATCCCCTTCACTCGCGCCGCCGTCCCCGGTGAACACGAGCGTCGCTTTGCCGCCCCCATTGAGTTTGTTCGCCAGTGCGATGCCGTCTGCGATGCCCAATTGAGGGCCGAGGTGCGAAATCATGCCGACGATGCGGTGCGGCAACGAACCGAAGTGGAACGACCGGTCTCGCCCCTTCGTGAAGCCCGCGGCTTTCCCCTGGAACTGAGAAAACAACGCCCCGAGCTCGATGCCCCGCGTCGTGAAGACGCCGAGGTTGCGGTGCATCGGCAGGATGAACTCGTCGGGGGCCATGGCCGCAGCCGCCCCGACCGAAATGGCTTCCTGGCCCATGCCACTGAACCACTTGGAGATCTTTCCCTGCCGCAGTTGGCTCATCATTTTCTCCTCGATCATCCGCGGGAGCAGCAGCTGGCGATACAGCGTGCGGATGGCGTCGTCGTTCATCGTGCCGCGGTCGAAGCGCAGCGGGTTGTGGGGGAAAGCGTCCTGCATGGAGGCCAAAAATAACCCCGCTTCCCCCCATTTGGTGCCCCCACTGGCAACCGCCCCGCTGTATCTTCGCAGCCTCATGGCGCATCTTCTTCCGCAGCGAACCGTCCAAGTGCGCATTCCCGCTCGGGATGCGGAACAGCCCGAGCGGTTGGAGCAAGCGGTTCGCCGCGCAGTGGGGGGCGCTTCGTTGGGTCACTGGCGCGTGGAGCGCCGTTCCCTCGACGCCCGCAAGCGACCGGTCATGGCGGTGCTGACGGTTCGGTATGCCCTCGAGGGCGAGCCGTTCGACGTGCACGATCCCGTGGAGTTTGCCTGCCCCGTCATCCCGGAGGGTGCCCCGCGCGTGGCCGTCATCGGCATGGGGCCGGCGGGTTTGTATGCGGCGCTGGAGTTGGCGGGTCAGGGGATTCGGCCGGTCGTCATCGAGCGGGGAGGAGCGGTGCGCGAACGGCGGCGGGATTTGGTCCGTATCACGCGAGAACACCGCGTAGACCCCGACTCCAACTACTGCTTCGGCGAAGGCGGCGCGGGCACCTATTCCGACGGCAAACTGTACACCCGATCGCACAAACGCGGGGACATTCGCAGCGCCTTGGAACTCCTCGTTGCCCACGGCGCTTCGCCCAACATCCTCGTCGACACCCACCCGCACATCGGCACCAACAAGCTGCCAGCCATCATCGAGCGGATGCGCGAGACGCTCCTCGAAGCGGGCGCAGAAGTGCATTTCCACGAGCGCTGGATCGGGTGGGCCGCGCCCAACGGACCGCTGGAATCCGTGGAGACCGAATCCGTACTCACGGGCGAGCGCCGGGTGCACCCCGTGCAATCGGCCATTGTGGCCACGGGCCACAGCGCGCGCGACGTGTTCCGCTTGTTGCACACACGCGGACTGGCATTGGAGGCCAAGCCGTTTGCTCTGGGCGTGCGCGTTGAACACCCGCAGTCGTTTGTGGACCAAGTCCAATACCACGGCGAGCAGGGCGATTGGCTCCCTCCAGCATCCTATAAATTGGTGTGCCAAGTGGGCGACCACGGCGTCCACTCGTTCTGCATGTGCCCAGGCGGCATCATTGCGCCGTGCGCGACCGCTCCCGAAGAGGTGGTGACGAACGGTTGGTCGCCGTCGAAGCGCAACAATCCGTTCGCCAATTCGGGCATCGTGGTCACGGTTTCGGAGGCGGATTGGAAGCGCGCGGGGTTTGAGGGGCCCTTGGCGGCGATGGAGTTCCAGGCCTCGGTGGAGCATGCGGCTTGGCACGCTGCAGGCCAAACCCAACGCGCCCCCGCCCAGCGCCTCATCGATTTCGTCAACCGGCAACCCAGCACCTCCCTTCCGGCGTGCAGCTACCTCCCGGGCATCGTGCCCGTCAACCTCGACGACGTGCTCCCCGCGTTCATCGCCGAGTCGCTTCGGGAAGGATTCAAGACATTTGGAAAGCGCATGCGCGGCTTCTTGCACCCGGACGCGGTGGTCGTCGCACCGGAATCTCGCACCAGCAGCCCCGTTCGCATCCCACGCGATGCCGAGTCGTTGCAGCACCCCGATCAGGCCGGCCTGTTTCCGTGCGGGGAAGGTGCGGGCTATGCAGGTGGCATCCTTTCAGCGGCCTTGGACGGCCAACGCGTGGCGGCTGCGGTGACGGCTTACGTTCGGTCGAAGTAAAAAAAATCGGGCCGGCTCGCCAGCCGACCCGATACATCCTGTTACGCACCGGGTAAACCGGACAGGATTCCCCGGGGGGAGATCGTTTACGTAAACATGGCGGGTTCCATCGGTGTGCGTTCCGTCCGCCATGTCGCCCTTCAGAATCAAGCCGCTTTCGGCTCGACTGCGTCAGGAAAATGCTTCACCCAATCGCTTGGATGTTGTGAAGATACGAAATCCTTTTCTTTCAAGTCAAAAATATCGAGAAAAAAATCACGTGAATCGATGAATATTTTGTGTTCGAGGACTGAACAAAGGGTTTGGTCTTTTGCCTGTACTGCTCGGAGTTCGCGGTAATTTATGGATTTTCAGCCGGTTGTGCTTTCGGCATTGCAAGCGCCTGTCCCACGGGAAGGTGGGGGCGCGTTCCGGTGCTCGGTTCGGCGATGATTTGGCGAAAATCCCAGTGCGGCAGTCGGGCCCAATCGGATGGCTCCAACATGGGGTTGTTGGAAAGGCTTCGTCCACGAAGGTCCACTGGGCCGAGGCTACCGGGTTCGAGGTCCAAATGGTCGGCAACGCCGTCACCGTCCGAATCGAGGGGGCAACCGCGTCCGTCCACCGCAACCCCTTCTGGGGTGTTGAAGCAGTGGTCGCGCCGATCCCGCACCCCATCGAGGTCGGCATCGGAACGGACGGACAGGTACTCGGCAGGAATGCTGGGGTCTTGGAACAACGTGGATCCCGGTCGCCATCCGATGCCGAGGGAAAAGGCGGTCAATGCGTCGTTTACCGGTCCCGCAACAGGCGAAACGCCGAGGTAGACGCGACCGGCGGCCTCCATGGTCCATGCGTCGCTCAATTGCCAATCGAGGCCGAGTTGGACGGGGACGCCCCATCGGCGGCCTTGCGCAAGTTGCGTGTCGTATTCGTAATCCGGGAGCTGGGTTTGGGCCAACAACCGCGCATACGGCGCATCTTCCGGCATGTCGTACAGCTGGCCATCGGACCACACGTGATACGGTTGCCCCAACGCGTCCAGCGCATCCGTCCACGCTACCTGAGCAAACCGGCCCAAGGCCAGTTCGAAGTGGGGGTTGATGCGGTGGCTTGCGGACCAATCGGGGTGAATTTGAATGCCCAACGAACCGCCTTGAATCCGCTCAATCGAACGATCAAAAGGAACGGCGGTGAGGCCGAAACTGCCTTGACTCAAACTGCCCGTCGCCCGCAGGTGCGTCCCAAGGTCGCGCCGGGTGGTGAACGTCGAAAGGAATGCCCCTTGGGAGCGCGGTCCTTCGTGGGCCCCCACATAGCTCGTCGCTCCAGTGTTCAGAGCGAATTGCCAAGGGGCCACGGTTTGGCTCCAGCCCATCCAGGTGAAGCCCATGAGCACGATGCTGAGAAAGAATCGCATGCATGGACATACGGAAAGGCGCCGCTGAAGGTTACACATTGTAGTGCTTCCCCTTGAATTCCTTATTTTTACCCGTTGATGTTGAACAGAATCCCTTCCCTGTCGATTTCGACCCTCCGCTTGCTTTGGGTGTGTCTCGTGTTTTCGGCCCCGGCTTGGGGACTTGCACAGGACGATTTGTTGCTCGTAAGCGGCACGTTGACGGACGACGGCAACCGGAAAAAGATGCCGGGCGTGGACGTGGTCGTGTACCAAGATGGGGTCGAATACGACCGCATGACGACCGATGCGCGAGCGAGCTATTCGTTCGAACTGCCGCTTCGGCACGATTACGTTTTCAGTTACGAATTTGAGGGCTATGGGAACAAACGCATCCAGGTGGATGCGTCGAACGTGCCGCTGGAGGACTTGAAGGGCGGCTTCAACTTGGATTTGGACATGACCCTGTTCACCCTGGTGGATGGGTTTGACGTGAGCATTTTGGAGGAGCCTTATGGGAAGGCAAGTTTTGATTCCCAGCGGAATACGGTGGCATTTGATTTTGCGCACACGGACCGCATGCGGACGAAGGTGGAGAATGAATTCGATCGGGTGGAGCGGATGGCCGAGCAATTGGCCCAAATGAAAAAGGACTTTGCCGACCTGATGACCCGGGGACAGCAATTCCTGGATCGCCAGAAATGGGCAGAAGCCTTGGAGGCGTTTACGGACGCCCTCGCACTTTTTGCAGACGACGCCCAAGCCCTGGCCAAACAGGCAGAAGCTCAAGCTGCCGTCGATGCCGCTCGTGCAGCTGAAGAACTCGAAGCCGAATTCCGCGCCGCACTCGAATCGGCGGAGTCGGCCTTGCGCGCTGACCGGCTCGATGCCGCCCGCGAATCGTTTCAAACGGCTCAAAACCTGAAGCCGGCTGCCCCGGAACCGGCCGACGGGCTCGCCCGCGTGGCAGCTCGCGAGCAGGAACTTGGTGCGGCAGCGGTGTATGCCGAGAAAATCCGGGCAGCGGACAACGCGTTCACCCAGCAGCGATTTGAACAGGCCAAATCCCTCTACGAAGAGGCCAGCGCGCTCGACCCGACGGATCGCTATCCCCGCGACCGCGCCGCGGAATGCCAATCCCGCATGGAGGCTTTGGCCGCTGACGCTGCAGCACTCGCAGCCCGAGCTGCTGAATACGAAGAGCTCATCGACCTCGCAGATCGGAATTACCGGGCAAAGAATTGGCGAGATGCGTTGCGTCAATACGAAGAGGCTTCCGCGTTGATGCCCGCAGAAAGCCACCCGATTGAACGAGCCAAGTTGTGCCGCAAGAACCTCGAGGCGGCCGATGAAGCCGCTGCTGCTGCGGCTGCTGCTGCTGCTGCTGCTGCGGATGATGCTGAGCGGGACGCGGCCTATCAAGGTCACATCGACCGAGGCGACGCGGCGTTCGATGCGGGAAACTGGACTGCGGCTCAGTCGGCTTACGAATCGGCCTTGACGGTCAAGCCCGACGAGCGTTATCCCGCCAGCCGGTTGGAGCGGGTCGCAAGGGAGTTGCAAAAGGCCGATGAAGCCCTGGCAGAAGAAAGTGCGGCAAAAGCTGCTGCTGCGGAGGCCGAGGCCAATCGACGCGCAGCAGAAGCCGCCGCTCGTGAGGCCGCCCAAGCGGAAGCCGCCGCTCAGGCGGAACGCGAGGCGCGTGCAGCTGCTGCGGCCACGGCTCAGGCCGAGGAGGAGGCCCGTCGCCGTGCGGCCGAAGATGAGGCCCGTCGCCGTGCGCAGGAGGCTGCCGCCGCTTTGAATGTGGAGGATGACGACGAGGCGGAAGCCTACTACCGCGAAGCCTTGGCTTCAGAGCGCCGCGCGAAAGCCTTGGAAGTGGAGCGCGAAAAAGAACAGGCCGAGGCGCTGAATCGCAACGCTGCCGACCGGGCTGCTGACCGGCGGGCTGGCGCCCAAGATGAGCTGGCCGATTTAAGCGAATCCACCGCAGCAATTCAAACTTCGGGGACGGCACAGCATGCCCGACGAGTGGAGTCCAGCACGGCCCAGAAGGCCGCGGTTGAGGAGCAAGCCTCGCGCATGGCGAGTCGTGGCCAAGCCCTCTCCCGAGATGGCATCCTCGACGTCAGGGATGACCAACAGGCTGCGAATCGTGTTGCGGACGATCACCGCTACGACTACCGAGACCAAATGCCCGATGTCGAGGAGGATCACCGCAATCAAGCGGAACGAAACAGCGACTGGAGTCGGTCAGCTGCAGAGTACCGTGCCATGGCTTACGAGTCGGCGACGTATACCGCGGCTGAATATGACGCATTGGGTGAAGGTGAACTCGAACGGTTGCGGGCCACGCAAGCGGACATCGATGCCACGACGACGGGACAAGAGGCCGCCAATCGGCAGCGGTCCTTGCAGGCAGATGATCGGCGTTACGATGCCCGTCAAGAAGTGCTGGCATTGGATCGTGGTAGTGCCCCAGAAGCCGAAGACTATGAGTTGGCTCCCGAGGATGAGGATGTGGTGCCGGGCATTCAGGAGCAGTCTTATGACATCCCAAATGGTTTGGTGATTGAGCGTACGGTGCGGGTGGGCAACCACGTGCGGCGCTTCCGGAAGGTGGTGACGAAAACCGGGGTGTATTACTTTGAGGGAGAGGACAGCATTACCGAGGCGACATGGCGCCGGGAAACCACGGTGATCCTCGATTGATGGATTCGTCCCCGAGGTCGCGATCGACCTTTGCGTTGCAGGCGGTTGCCCTGACGTTGGCGGTGCATGCTGCGGTGTTGGGGGGGATGGTGTGGTGGGATTGCGACTCACCGGCGGCGCACGAGCGCTATGCGGAGGTGGGTTTGATGGAGGAGCCGATGGAATGGGTGGCACCGCGGTCGCTCGAGGAGGAGTTGCGCGAGGCGATGGAAGGGCGCATCGCGAATGTTCAGTCCGATGCTTCGAAGGCGCGTGTTGCGGAACGGGTGAATTCGGGCAGCCAAGCGATGGGGGAAGCCGTGGAAGCGGAGTTGCGTGCGTTCGAGGCCGCGGAGATGGCGCGGTTGGCGGCGGAGGAGAAGGACTTCGGGTTGGAGGGGGTGCCGGAGGTGGACGATCGGGAGGTGGAGACTTTGACGGGGTGGGATGCGCAGTACGAGGGCGACGTGACGGTGACGTACGATGTGCCGGGAAGGAAGGCAAAAAAGTTGGACGTGCCGGGGTATCGGTGCCAAGGGGGGGCGAAGGTGGTGATTGCCGTGGAAGTGACGCGTGCGGGGGACGTGCGGGCTGCTGAGGTGGTGGGGGATTTGGCCTTGAACCTCGACGAATGCTTCGTCCAAGCTGCGCTCGAAAGTGCGCGAAGGAGCACCTTTTACATCGACGATGCGACGAGGAGTGTGACGCGAGGTACCTTGACGTATCGCTTTGTGCCACAATAGCGGTTTGCTTCATCGATTCCTGTGCGCGACTTCGTAAATTGGCGGGCACCATGGAAACGACCCTTTCTTCCCGCCCTGAGCCCACTTTGCGCATTGGAATCATCCGAGAAGGCAAAGTTCCGCCCGATGCCCGGGTCCCGCTGACGCCCGCGCATTGCGTGGAGTTGATGCGGCGTTATCCCGAGGTGGAGGTGGTGGTGCAGCCGAGCGCGGTTCGGCGGATTGCGGATGCGGAGTACCGGGATGCGGGGGTGCGGGTGGAGGAGGATTTGGCCTCGTGCTCCATCCTGCTTGGGGTCAAGGAAGTGAACAAACCCGATCTCATCGCCGAGAAAACGTACCTGTTTTTCAGCCACACGTACAAGCTGCAGCCCTACAATGCGGCGCTGCTCGCGGCCATTCTCGCGAAACGCATCCGGCTCATCGATTACGAAATGCTGCGTCGCCCAAGTGGGAAGCGCATCATCGGATTTGGGCGTTGGGCGGGGCTGGTCGGGGCGTACAACGGTTTCCGAGCCTATGGCCACCGCACGGGACGCTATCACTTGAAACCGGCCACGGAATGCCGGGATTTGAAGGAGATGTTGACGATCGCCGCGGCCCAAATTTCAATGCCCGCGGACTTCAAGATCGTGCTGACGGGGAGCGGACGCGTGGGGGCGGGGGCGAAGGAGGTGCTGGATCACTTGAGGTTGCGGCGGGTGCATCCGGAGGATTTCTTGCGGATGTCGTTTCCCGAGCCGGTTTACACGCAGCTGGAAGTGGAGGATTACAACGCCCACAATGAAGGGAAGGCGTTCGATATGAAGGAGTTCAAGGAGGATCCGACGAATTTTCACAGCACCTTTCCGCGCTATGCCCATGCGGCTGATTTGTACATGGCGGGGCATTTTTGGGCGGAAGGTTCGCCGTTGTTGTTTACGCGGGCCGACATGCGGGTTCCCGGTTGGCGGGTCCAAACCGTGGCCGACATCAGCTGCGACATCGACGGTCCTGTGGCGTGCACGATCCGTCCGTCCACCATTGCGGACCCGTTCTATGGGTACCACCCGGTGAGCGAGGAGGAATGCGCGGCGGATGATGCGGCGGGCATCACGGTCATGGCCGTGGACAACTTGCCGTGTGAATTGCCGCGAGACGCTTCAATGGGGTTCGGCAACGAACTGGTGGAGCACGTGCTGCCGCTGTTGATTGAGGGCGATCGGGATGGGATTTTGCATGCTGCGACGGAAACGACGTTGAACGGGGAATTGAACGGGCCGTATAAGTACCTCGAAAAGTATGCGGCGGCAGGGGCGGCTGCGCTTGGAACGGTTGGATGACGTACCTTTGTGGCCTCGTTCTTTGTTTCTGGGGCCGATTTTGGATTTGACAGCGAGATGATATCGCTCGTAAGCATGCCGAGCACTTGTTAGTCCAGCTCGTTAATCTTGAACTTTCAAGTCAGAAATGACAACACTTCCTACGCGCTCGCGGCCTAATCGACTCAGTCGATTCGCCTAATCCCGTTACCAGGTAACGCGACGAGCTGCCCCAGGTTTGGCGTACGGACCCTTCCGCCAAATCAACGGGGTATCGGATAAATGGGACTAGCAAAGGACGGGTTCGACGTCCGGAGCGAAATCTACTGAACTAAGCCGTTGGTAGGGTGCCCTTGCTCAGCCACCGGTCGACAATCAATTGAGGGATAAGCATGTAGAAAGCCAGTGGTGTCCTTGTTTGGACGGGGGTTCGACTCCCCCCGGCTCCACTTTTTTGACTGCTTAATGCCTGTTATTCAATTGGATAAAGGGGTTGCGACAAGCAGTGTCCCACGTCGTTTAGACCATTGCAGTTCCGCGGCCATTGAAGAAGGTGAGCTTCCTACGGTTCCAAGCCGCTCATGGGGCATCATCAACGCCGAATTGAGTGTCTTCGGCTTTCCTGCAAGGACGGGATGGGATTTTATGAAGGGCTCAGCTGATGGGCTCCGCGTGCGATCATGCGAGGCACTCGGGTTTAAGGTGTGGGCAGATGATTTCAGGGAGAGAATTGCCTTTGGGTGGTGGAACGGAGGCGAGGAAGGCGGACATTTGGCCTGAAAGATTTCAACCATGTACGCGGTCATTGCCATTCAAATCAGCAATGCGCTCAATATCCGGCATTGCCGGCAGGCGCTTGCGTTCCCGGTCCTTTTTTCCGATTCAGATGAATTGTTCCTGAAGGCAAACGAGGACAAATTTGTTTACGTCTTCCAATACGGTGTTGTGGCGTTCTTCAATCACAATACGTCTGAAATCAATGCGTTGCTGCAGCGCTTGGATGCCAGCGCGAAAAGCTGGGAGGACCAGGAACTTCGGGAGACGATGAAGGTGGTGGTGGAGGCGGGGCCGCAGGAGGTGGCTTTCGACCAAGTTCGCATCCCCTTTTTCGATGTCGAAGCCATCCGGCTCATCATGCTGAACACCGCGCAGTCGGTCGCTTTGGACAACTATGCTGAAATCACGGAGAAGTTGCTGGCCGACACGAACGTGTACATCGATGCGCTTGAGGTGCACGGCCGGTTGAACATCTCAGGCAAACGCTTGAAGCGCTTCATCGGTCACGTGTTGAAAATCAAAAACCAAATCGCAGAAAACCTCTACATCTTCGATTCCCCAGACATCACTTGGGAGAACGAAGCTTTGAACGAATTGAACGTTTCCCTGAAACGGACGTTCGATTTGAAGGACAGGTACCGATTGATTGTTGAGCGGACAGGCATCATCAAGGAGGATTTGGAGCTGTTCAAGGACATCATGGACCACCGCGAGAGCAGCAAATTGGAATGGATCATCATTGTTTTGATCCTGGTTGAGGTGATCGATGTGTTCGCGTTGCGGATTTGGAGTCACCTGTGATCGCTTTGCTGGACTTGGTCTTGCAACGAGGGGTGGGAACTGCTGGTTCTCCTTTCGTCGTTGAATGGGTGCAGCATCGACTGATGTGGCTCCGAACTGATGTTTTGTTTATTACCTTTCACAAGTGGATAAAAATGCAAATCGAAACGGCTTGGTGAGCCGTGCTCAAGGCTGCTTGCTGGGGCAATTGGCGGGGGATTCCCTCGGTAGTTTGGTGGAATTCCAACGGGCAGACCAAATCCGACTGCGATATCCCAATGGCATCCACGAGCTGCAAGACGGCGGAACGTGGGACACCCTCGCAGGGCAGCCCACGGACGATTCCGAGATGGCCCTGCTGCTCGCCCGTTTGCTCGCCAAGTCGGAGCGCTATTCCGATTTGGCGGCGTTTTTGGAATACCGGCTCTGGTTTCAGACGGGGCCGTTTGATTTTGGCAACACCATCCGTGCAGCCTTGACCGGTGCCCGCAACGAGGAGAGCCAAGCGAATGGCGCCCTCATGCGCATCAGTCCCCTCGGCATCTTCGGAGCGCGCTTCTCCACCGATGAGGTCGTTAAATGGGCCAAAGCCGATGCCCGCTTGACCCACCCGCATCCCATTTGTCAGCAGGTCAACGCCCTGTACACCGCAGCCATCGCCGAGGCCATCCGATCCGGTTGCTCTGCCGAGGTCACCCACCGATGCATTCGGGAGTGGGCGGAAACCTGGGGCGTGGATGCAGCCATTCGGGAGGTCATCGCCCGATCGGAGAAAGAACCTCCAGCTGAGTTCTCCCACCAACAAGGCTGGGTGCTCATCGCCTTTCAAAACGCACTGCATCAATTGCTTCATGCTCCCAACTTAGCCGCTGCGGTCAAAGACACCGTCCTGCGCGGCGGCGACACGGACACGAACGCTGCGATTTGCGGAGCGCTGTGGGGAGCCGTCGAGGGGCGATCGGGCATCCCCGAGCAATGGGAGCGGGCGGTTCTCTCGTGCCGTCCGGATGTCGGAAGGGAAGGGGTCATGCAGCCGCGGCCGGCCATGTTTTGGCCGGTGGACGCCTTGGAGCTCGCCGAGGCCCTGGTCAGCGGCCCGCGGAGTTGAGCTGACCAGCGAGGAAGCCGGTGGTCCACGCTGCTTGGAAAGTGAATCCGCCCGTCACCCCGTCGAGGTCGAGCACCTCGCCCGCGAAGTAGAGGCCCGGGGCGCGCCGGCTCTCGAGCGTG
>CAYMHW010000072.1:0-11354 GCA_964390365.1 uncultured Comamonadaceae bacterium
GTGGTGGCGAACGGCACGTACACGGCGGTGGGATCGTCGATGCAGGCGGGGACTTCGTTTTACCGTGCGGCGTTGGTGCGCTTTGATTTGGCCGGCAACCTCGACGCTTCCTTCGTGAATGATGGAGTCCAAATTTACCCCGAAACCACGACCACGAACTACGACATCCGCGGCGGAACGGTGGGCGAGAGCGGCGACATGTACCTCGTCGGTTACACCACGTCTTCCTCGACGACCTACCCGATCGTGCTGCATTTCGGCGCAGACGGTCAAGCCGATATGTCGTACGGACTGGGCGGCATTTTCAACACCGGCGTCGAAGGGCGGTACTTCGATGCGCACTACCAAAATGGTCGGTTGGTGGCCGTTGGGGACGCGAACAACGGCTCCGATGGGGTGGCGCGGGCGCACGGTCCGACGGGCGAGTTGGACGCTGCTTTCGGCACGGCCGGTGAAGTGTTCGTCAGTCCGGGAGGGGCGAACGTGTTGCTGGCTGTCGAAGCCCAAGCCGACGGAAAGTGGCTCCTGGGTGGAACGGCTTACTCGGGGTTCATGATGCGGGATTTCATGGTGTCGCGCTTGAACTTTGACGGTTCGTTCGACGCGGATTGGGGAACGGATGGCCTGACCATCACCGATGTGTCAACGGGAATCGAAGATGTGAACGACCTCGCCATCCAGCCCGATGGCGCCATCATCGCCGCGGGCTTCGCTCAAGTCACGAACAACGATTTCGCCTTTGCGCGCTACGTGGCCGGTGAATTGGGGGCCATCTTGGGTTGTACGGATGCTACGGCGTGCAATTACAACGAAGCGGCCACAGAGGATGACGGGTCGTGCTACGGAGAAGGGGATGCGTGCGACGACGGGTTGGAGGAGACGGTCAACGATGCGTACAACGCGGATTGCGAATGCGTCGGGGAAGTGACGGATGTGGCGGAACTTCCGGGCCACGCGGTCGCGCTGTTTCCGAATCCAGTGAGCGATGTGTTGACGCTGCAGTTCGCACATCCCGTGGCGGGACAAACCGTTCAGCTGCTCGATGCCACCGGTCGCGCCATTCGGAATGCACAGGCCATGGAGCAGCGCTTGGTTTGGGACCTGAGCGACTGCGAAGCGGGCACGTACGTCCTGCTCATTCAAGACGCCGACGGCCAATCCGTCCGCCGCATCGCGGTGCAGTGATCAGCGCTTGAGGGCTTGGTCCACGGCTTCGTAGTGATCGAGGCTGTCGTCCAAGTAAAAGTTGAGCTCGGGGATGATGCGGACTTGTTTGCCGATGAGGTCGGCGAGGGCCTTGCGAACTCGCCAGCCTTCGGAGCGCACGGCTTCGAGCGCGGCTTTTTTGTCCTGAACGGCCATGAAGCTGAGGTAGACCTTCGCGAGGC
This sequence comes from uncultured Comamonadaceae bacterium, assembly GCA_964390365.1. Lineage (GTDB taxonomy): Bacteria > Bacteroidota > Bacteroidia > Flavobacteriales_D > Sanyastnellaceae > JALQTD01. The sequence goes on from CAYMHW010000072.1 coordinate 1,389, forward strand.
CCAAATCCGGCGCCATGCGCACCGTGGTCACCGTGATGAACATGCCGGCAAACCACGCTTGCGACTGCCGCTGGAACAACGTACTGAGGTCGCGGCGAATGAGTTCGGCGACTTTTTCTTGTCGGATGGATGCCATGCTTCGAAATTGAGGGGACAAATCTACGCCCTCCCCGTCAGAACAGGAAGTTGTTGTAAGGATAGCGCTTCATGTGGATCTCCTTCACCTGTTCGTATAGGAGGTCGCGGAAGGCGTCGAGCCCTTCTTTCGTGTGGGCGGAGATGAAAGCGGTTTGGATGCCGTTGCGCTCGTAGCGTTCGCGGATGCCGGCCATTTGTTCCAAACGCGTGAGGCCCACCAGCGGATCCTCCTCGAGCTGATCGATCTTGTTGAACAACAGGAGGGTCGGGGCATCGTCGCTCCCAATTTCCGCCAGCGTGGCGTTCACCACCGCGAGGTGATCCTCGAACTGCGGATGCGACACGTCCACCACGTGGATGAGCAGGTCGCTTTCGCGCGTTTCGTCGAGCGTGCTCTTGAAGCTCTCGATGAGCTGGTGAGGCAACTTGCGGATGAAGCCGACTGTGTCGCTCAGGAGGAAGGGCAAATTCTGCAGCACCACCTTCCGCACCGTGGTATCGAGCGTGGCGAACAGCTTGTTCTCCGCGAAGACATCGGACTTGGAGAGCAGCGTCATGAGCGTGCTTTTGCCGACGTTCGTGTAGCCGACGAGGGCCACGCGCACGAGGGCTCCGCGGTTGCTCCGTTGGGTGGCCATCTGCTGATCGATTTGGGCCAAATCCTTTTTCAGCTTGGCAATCCGATCGCGAATGATCCGGCGGTCCGTCTCGATTTCCTTCTCCCCGGGGCCCTTCATCCCGATGCCGCCCTTCTGCTTCTGCAAGTGCGTCCACATGTTGGTCAGTCGCGGGAGCAGGTACTGGTACTGAGCGAGTTCGACTTGGGTCTTCGCGTGGGCCGTTCGCGCCCGAGCGGCGAAGATGTCGAGGATGAGGTTGGGGCGGTCGAGCACCTTGACCTCGGGCAGCTCGGCTTCGATGTTCCGCAGCTGCCGCGGGTTGAGTTCGTCGTCGAAAATGAGCATGTCGATGCCCTCTTCTTCAACGTATTCCTTGATTTCGGCGAGCTTGCCCGAACCGATGAAGGTGCGGGTGTCCGGCCGATCCAGCGCCTGCGTGAAGACGCGCCGGGTGTCGGCGGAAGCCGTGGTGGCGAGGAACGCCAATTCGTCCAAGTATTCGTCGAGTTGCTCCCGGGTGGTGTTCCCGGTCAACAGGCCGATGAGGACACACGTTTCTTGCTTGGAAGCGGTGCCCTGGGGCTGCTTTTTCTCAATCATTCAGCGGGGCGAAAGGTGTCCAAAAACCGCGCAACCCCCGCGATCTCTTCCGCGGTCAAGACGTTGCCTTGCGGGGGCATCAGCCCTTTCCCGTACCGGATGATGCGCTCCCGGTCGGCGTAATCCATCCGCGATGCGGTCAAATCCGGCGCACCACTCGCCATCAACTTCCCGTCGGCCCCGTGGCACAATCCGCATTTCTGCTGGTACAACCGACCGGCCACTTCCATGCCCACAGGCTCCACCTGGTCCGCAGCTCCTCCTCCGCACGCCCAAAGGCCCGCCACCGCGAGCACCGCCCAAACCACGCGCCGCATCAGAACCAGCCGTACGCTTCGAAGCCCGACATGAACGGCCACGGAATGCGCGACACGATGAGGAGCAGGGCGAGGCCGAAGAAGATCGCTTGCTTGCGGTATTTGGCCCGATCGCCCTCCGTGCGCTTCACGAGGCTGTGCCCCAACGTGCCCAACACGATGCCGATGAGCATCGCGGTGATGTGCTCCACCGCAAAGAACCGCAGCGTGCTCACCTTCATGACGTCCGCTTGCTGGAACAAGGCCACGCCGTTGTTGCCCGCGAAATAGAGGATGAGACCGAGCACGAGTTGAATGTGCAAGGCGATCATGGTGAACAGCCCGCGCTTGCGCGCTCCTTCCGTGAAGGTGGATCCGCCGCGCAAGGCGCCGACGAAGGTCACAACGAGCAAAATCAACGCGACCCAACGAAGGGCGCTGTGGAGGTGGATGATTCCAGTCATGGCACAAAGATACGTTGCTTCCAAGCGCACAACACCCCGAGGGGACGCCTCGGGGTGTTGCATGCTGGATGGCGATTTGGGATCAGACGACGCCCTGATCGATCATCGCGTCGGCCACTTTCACGAAGCCCGCGATGTTCGCGCCCCGGACGTAGTCGATGCTGCCGTCGGGGTTGGTGCCGTATTCGACGCACTGGGCGTGGATGGACGACATGATGCCCTTGAGGCGCTCGTCGACTTCCTCGCGGCTCCAGTTCATCCGCAGGCTGTTTTGGGACATTTCCAAACCGGATGTCGCCACACCGCCCGCGTTCGATGCCTTGCCCGGCGAGAACAACACGCCCGCCTTTTGGAACGCCTCAACGGCCTCCGGCGTGCAGGGCATGTTCGCTCCTTCGGCCACGGCCACCACGCCGTTCGCGATGAGCTGCTTCGCGTCGTCACCGTTCAATTCGTTCTGGGTCGCGCATGGGAAAGCGGCGTCGCAGGCAATGCCCCACGGCGTAGCGCCCTCGTGGAACGTGGAGCCCGGGAACTGAGCGGCGTATTCCGAGATGCGGCCGCGGCGGACGTTCTTCAATTCCATGATCCAGGCCAATTTCGCTGCATCGATGCCGTTCGGGTCGTGGATGAAGCCCTTCGAATCGGACATCGTGACCACTTTCGCACCGAGGTGCAGGCACTTCTCCACGGCGAACTGCGCCACGTTTCCCGAACCGGAGATGACCACCGTCTTCGAGTGCAGGTTGTGGCCCTTCGTGCCGAGCATTTCTTGGGCGAAGTAGACCGCGCCGTAGCCGGTGGCTTCCGGACGGATGAGCGAACCGCCCCACTTGATGCCCTTTCCGGTCAGGACGCCCGTGAATTCATTGCGCAGGCGCTTGTATTGGCCGAACATGTAGCCGATTTCCCGGCCGCCGACGCCGATGTCGCCAGCGGGCACGTCGGTGTTCGCTCCGATGTGACGGGCCAATTCCGTCATGAAGCTTTGGCAGAAGCGCATCACTTCCGCATCGGACTTGCCCTTCGGGTCGAAATCCGAACCGCCCTTTCCACCGCCCATTGGGAGCGTGGTCAGTGCGTTCTTGAAGATTTGTTCGAATCCGAGGAACTTCAGGATGCTGAGGTTCACACTCGGGTGGAAGCGCAACCCGCCTTTGTACGGTCCGATGGCGCTGTTGAATTCCACGCGGAAACCGCGGTTCACATGCACCTGTCCGGCATCGTCCGTCCAAGGAACGCGGAAGATGATGGTGCGTTCTGGCTCGATGATGCGCTCAAGGATGCGGTGCTCCCGGTACTTCGGGTGGGCGTCAATGAAGGGAATGACGGTTTCGGCAACCTCCTGCACGGCTTGGATGAACTCCGGTTCGTGCGGATTGTGGGCGGCGGCAGCGGCAACGAATGCGTCGATCTGCGCCTGGTGAGAATGTGACATCAACGTGTAGATTAACGTTTGCGCGGCAAAGCTAAATCAAAGACACCCAGTTCGCCCTCCATCCACAGGCAAATTGATGCCCGAAATGTAGTCCGCGGCGGGGGAGGCGAGGAACGCGATGGCGCGGGCGATTTCGGCGGGTTCCGCGGTCCGTCCCATGGGGACTTGAGCGGCCATGGCGGCGAGGACGGCGTCCGGGGTGGTGCCGGTTTTTGCGGCCTTCGCTTCGGCGAGGCTGCTCAGGCGTTGGGTGCCGGTGGCGCCGGGGAGCACGTTGTTGACGGTGATGTTGTGGGGGGCGACTTCGGTGGCCCAGGTTTTGGCCCAACTCGCCACCGCACCCCGGATGGTGTTGCTCACGCCCAAACCCGGCAGCGGCTGCTTGACCGACGTGCTGATGACGTTGATGATTCGGCCCCATCCGGCGTCTTTCATCCCCGGGAAGACGGCCGTTGCGAGCAAGTGGTTGCAGACCAAATGCTGCTCAAACGTGCTCCGAAACGCGTCCACCCCCGCTTCGGTGATCGGCCCGCCCGCCGGCCCGCCCGTGTTGTTCACGAGGATGTGCACGGGGCCCCGCGCCACCACGCGCTCCGCTGCAGCCGCCACGGTGTCCGGCGCACTGAAATCCGCGACTTCCATTTGGTGCCCCGTTCCCTGCAAGGTGGCCAGCGCGGCTTCGAGCCGTTCGGCATTCCGCGCGAGCAACGTGACGCTCGCCCCGAGCCCCGCCAAATGCTGCGCCGCCGCGAGTCCGATTCCCTGCGAAGCCCCACAAACCAGGGCATGTCGACCGCTCAAATCGAGCGGCATCCAATCCAGTGCGTTTCGTTCCATGCCGCGAAAGTACAACCGCCCGGACGTGCAGTAACTTCGCTCCATGAAGCGCATCGAACACCTCGGCATCGCCGTGTCCGACCTCGCGGAGGCGGAACGGCTGTTCACGGAAGTCCTCGGCACCGCCCCCTACAAGCGGGAACGCGTGGACGACGAAGGCGTAGAAACCTCCTTCTTCGCGGCCGGCGAGTCGAAGATCGAACTCCTCGCTTCGACCACTCCCGACGGCCCCATTGCCCGCCACCTCGAACGGCGCGGCCCCGGCCTCCACCACGTCGCCTTCCACGTGGACGACCTCCCTGCGGAACTCGCCCGCCTCGAAGCCCTCGGCTACCGGAAAATCTCAGGCCCCAAACCCGGCGCCGACGGCAAAACCATCGCCTTCCTCCACCCGAGCGACACGAGCAAGGTCCTCGTGGAACTCTGCGCCGACTGACTCAGCCCCGCCGCCGCCTCTTCCGCCGTTTCTTCTTCGGTCGCATGTCCTCTTCGAACAGCTGCGTGCCCTTTTTTTCACGCGGAGCAAACGGGTCCATCGGTGGTTTTTCGCAGGCCAACGGCGGCCGCACCTGCTGCAGGTCCCACTTCAGCGCAAGCGTCCACGGCCGGTATCCCTGACGCAGCCAATCCATCGCTGCCCCCCGTTCCTCGGCGAGCGGCGCGAATTGCAGCAAGTCCGTCGTCAACGCGACCCGCACAAACCGTCCCGGCCAAATCCGCACCCCGAACGCCAGCCCGCCTTCCACCGCAAACCGCCACGTCACGTCCTCCGGCGGCACCCCGAAGAGCGAATCCGGCCCCGCCGGCGTCCACTCCCGTCCCCACAGCCCGTCCACGCCCGCCCCGATCATGCCCTCCACATACAAGTCCGGCGTGAACGCAACGGCCCGGTACCCGTGCAACCCGAGCGAAGTCACCCACGCCGACCCCGAACCTTCCCAAACCGCACTGTCCGCCCTTAGCGACGTGAATTGCTCCGATACCCGCCGCCGCGTCCCCTGAAATTCCAACGCCACCCGATCCCACAACACCGGCTGCTCAAACCGCCACCACCGCCCCACGAACAGCGCTGGCTGCAACGCCGATTCCGCCACCCAATTCCCGTGCACCACCGTGTCGAGCGGCCCTCCGCCCGCCGGCAGCACCTGCCAGAGCTCTTCCCATTCGGCCGGCTCAGGCCGCATCCCGGCGACCCCGAGCCCGAGCGTCCAGCCTTTGGGCGCCCAATCCGCTCCTCGCCGGTCGTACAAATCGTGCCCCCAGCCCGTCGGCTCAATCTGCGCCACCACCGCGCCCCACGCGCTCAACGCGACGAGGAAGCCCAGGACCTTACGCATGCCGCATCCCCCGCAACCGCGAGATCGCCGCTTCGGCCACCTCGTCGCTGTCCCACACCTCCGCGATGTCCGGCCGGTCCATGACCGATTCCATGATGGCGTCCTGTGCCTTTCCGGCGGCAAGCGCCTCGTGGTACCGCGTGTGCGAGAAGGTCACCTGGCTGTACAGCGGGAGCCACTCGTCTGGGTACAGCTTCTGCAACCGCGCCTCAATTTTTTTCTGCAACAGGAACCGCGGATCCCCCGTCAAATCCCGCATCTCCACGTAGTTCCGCAACGCGAGCTCCAAAATCGCATCCCCATCCGGCTTCCGCAGCCGCGTGTATTCCGCCAGCGCCGCGCCCCAGTCCGCTGCCGAGTCCAACAGGTCGTCCAGCACCGTGCAATCTTCCATGCCGCTGTTCATCCCCTGCCCGTAAAACGGCACGATCGCATGCGCCGCATCGCCCATCAGGCAGACCCGCTCCCCGCGGTGCCACGGCTCACACCGCACCATCACGAGCGAGGCCGTCGGGTGGTCGTTCCAGTCCTCGAGCAGGTTGGGCAACAGCGGCAGCACGTCCGGGAATTGCCGCTCGAACAGCGCCTTCACCGCCTCGTCGCTGTCCCAGTTTTCGAAGCTCTCCGCATGGCCTTCGAAGGGCGCGAACAGCGTGCAGGTGAACGTGCCGTTGGGGTTGGGCAGCGCCATGAGCATGAAGTTGCCGCGCGGCCAGATGTGCAGCGCGTCTTCTCGCATTTTGAACCCGCCATCGGGGTTCGCCTTCATCTCAATTTCCTTGTAGCCGTGGGCCAAATACCGCTGCTCAAAGTCAAACCGGTCCGTGCGCATCATCCGATCCCGCACCGCGCTGAAGGCTCCGTCGGTTCCGAACACCCGGTCCGCCTCCACCTCGATCGCCCGGCCATCCGCCTCGAACGACAGCCCCACCGCATCGCTGCGCCGCAGGTCCACGTCGGTGCACTTGTGCCCGAAATGCACCGCCACGTCCGCGTGCTCCTCCGCCGCCTCGACGAGCAGCCGGTTCAGCCCCGCCCGCGAGACCGAGTAGATGCACTGCCCGTCGCCGAGCACGCCCGGAACGTCTGCCCGGCCGTAGGGCTGGAAGGTCGTCGTGCCGTCTACGGCGTGCATCAGGCGGCCTTGGATGGGCATCGCGATTTGGCGCACCCGATCCACCATGCCCGCCTTCTCCAGCGCGCGCCACCCGCGGTCACTCAACGCGAGGTTGATGCTCCGCCCGCCCAACGCCCGCCCTTTCCGCGGATCCTCCCGGCGCTCAAAAATGTCAACCCGGTGCCCACGACGCGCGGCCATCAGGGCCCAAAGGCTCCCGACGAGGCCGCCGCCCACCACCGCAAAGTGTTCCTTGACGTGTTCCATGTGCCGTCAAAGATACACCGCTTCCGAGCCGCGTTCCTGACTTACGCCACCCCCGCAGCAGCGAAGGCTTGCGCGAGGTCAGCAATGAGATCGTCCACGTCTTCGACGCCCACGCTCAGGCGGATGAACCCGTCGTTGATGCCCAGCTGGGCGCGGATTTCCGCGGGAACGCTCCCGTGCGTCATTGCCGCGGGGTGCTCGATGAGGGACTCGACGCCGCCAAGGGATTCGGCCAGGGCAAAGAGTTCCGTGGAGGCCACGAGGGTTTTCGCTTGCTCGAGGTCGTTTGAGGCGATTTCGAAGGCGATCATGCCGCCGAAGTCGTCCATTTGGCGCGCAGCGATTTCATGGCCAGGGTGCTCCGGGAAGCCGGGCCAGTAGACGCGGCGGACGCCGGGGTGCGCCTTCAGCCATTCCGCCACGCGGCGGCCGTTCGCGCAGTGCCGCTCGATGCGCAAGTGCAGCGTTTTCAGGCCGCGCAGCACGAGGAAGGAATCGAAGGGCTGGGCGATGGCGCCGCAGTTGTTCTGGATGGTCCGGAGCTCGGCGTCGATGGCCGCGTCCTTCGTGACGAGGGCGCCCATGACCACGTCGCTGTGGCCGCCGAGGTACTTCGTCACCGAGTGCATCACGATGTCCGCGCCATGTTCGAGCGGGCGCTGGAGCATCGGGGAGGCGAACGTGTTGTCCACCGCGAGGCGGATGCCGTGCGGGTTCGTGATGGCCGCAATCGCCGCGATGTCCGTGATCTGCATCATCGGGTTCGTCGGGGTTTCGAGCCAAACCAATTTCGTCCGTTCCGTGATGGCCGCCTCCACGTTCGCCGGGTTTTGGGTGTCCACGAAGTGGAAGGTGATGCCCATCGGCGCCGTGTTCGTGCGGAAGAGCCGCGCGGTCCCACCGTAGAGGTCCTGGCCGCAGATGACCTCGTCACCGGGGCGGAGCGTTTTCAGGACCGTGTCGATGGCGGCCAAACCGGAGGCAAAGGCGAGGCCCGCCGTGCCGCCTTCGATTTCTGCCAGCGCCGCTTCGAGGGCCGCCCGGGTGGGGTTGTGGCTCCGCGAGTACTCCCAGCCCTTGTGCACCCCGACCGCTTCTTGTACGTAGGTGGAGGTTTGGAAGATGGGGGTCATGATGGCGCCCGTCGAGGGGTCGGGTTGAACGCCCGCGTGCACGGCGCGTGTGCCTTTGCCGGTGGTGGCTTTTGGGTTCATGGAAACGGATTTTGGCCTTCAAAGGTAGGCGGAAGGATAGGGCAGACCAACGCGCCCGGAAAATTCCCTACATTGCCGCCAAACCCATTGAAGATGAAAGCACTTTCCTTGATTGCAGCCGGCGCATTGGTCGCCGGATCCCTGAGCGCCCAAACGAGCTTGACGACGGCCGTCGACTTCACGGTCACCGACATCCACGGCGTGGAGCACACCCTGTTCGAATACCTCGACGCCGGCAAGCACGTCTGCCTCGACTTCTTGTTCACCACCTGCGGACCGTGCCAATCGAACCAGCCGTATTTCACGGAGGCCTACCACTTGTTCGGTTGCAACGAGGGCGACGTCATTTTCCTGTCCCTCGAAACCACGGTGGGCGACGCGGAGACCGAAGCCTACGAGCAGAACTTCGCAGGCGACAACCCGCCGCCCATCGCTTCGTGCACGGACGGTGGGGCGTGCGAAGCGGCCAGCCCGTATGGCATTGCGGCGTTTCCGACGTTCATTTTGATCGCGCCGGACCGCACGATTTTGGAGCAGGACATCTGGCCGTTGAGCGCGGGTGCCCAAACGTTTGTGGACTACTTGACGCCGTATGGAATCGCCCAAATGGCCTGCGTCGTGGACGTCGAGGACGTGGAGCACACCGCTGTGGCCGCTTACCCGAATCCGGCGCAGTCCACCGTGCAGTTGCAGTTGCCGAGCGGGACGGACGTGGCGCGCATTGAGGTGGCGGATTTGACGGGTCGTTTGGTGCACGTGGAATCGACGGCGGGCGCGAACGCGGTGCTCGATGTGGCGGCTTGGACGGAGGGCGTTTACGCAGTGACCGTTTACCGCGGGGCGCAAACGGCGCGGACGCAGTTGGTGGTGGCGCATTGAACCCTGTGCGGATCGCGTGAAAAAACCCGGGCCGAATGGTCTGGGTTTTTTGTTGCGCGCGGTTGGCGCATCTTTGGGGCCATGCCCATCAAGCGCTTGCCCCCTTGGAACGCCGTCGCGTGCGCCGAACTCGTCGCGGAGGCCTTCGCGGAGGAGGCACACCGGGCGGTGGTCATCGAGGCGGCGGAGCGCATGGTCGCTGCGATCAATGCGTTGAATGCGCTCGACCCGGAGGACCATTGGGACCTGTTCGATGCGTCGGGTTTGGGCGATGCGTGGCGCGTGACGGTGGAGAATGCCTCGACCGGTGAGGTGTGGAAGGCGGAGGGAGCGCGGGCAGGCCAAATTGCCTGGGCGCTCGACGAACTCTGGCAAGACGCCCCACTTGCGATGTCGCCCGTCCGCTACCAACGGCTTGCCTTTCGCATCTTCGAGGAATACGCGTTCGTGCCGCTGCGCGCGGATGGCGCGGTGCCCGAAGCCTGGGACGACCTCGTGGGCGACCTGCTCTCGCTCGCCATGGGGGAGCACCGGAATCACTACGTGTTCACCTGGTGGCAGGCGAACCACGGGCGGTTTCGGTGAGGTTCGGGATTTGGCCTACCCCTTTCGGCGCGTGCGCGCGAGCCAACTCGGCAAGACCAACGCGCCCGCAAACAGGTACGGAAAATACGTGAACAGTCGCCACAACACCGCGACCACCGCGAGGTACGCGAGCCCGGTCACGTCCCCGAGGAACGCCGGCAGCGCCACCTCCGC
>CAYMHW010000073.1:0-11048 GCA_964390365.1 uncultured Comamonadaceae bacterium
CAAGCGGTGTTGACGCCTGGGGATTCGCTGGGGTTCCAGCAGATCCGCTCGTTCGTCCTCTCGCTCGCCAGCGACAACCCGGAAGTGAGCATGCAGGAAGTGGCGTTCGTCAACCCGGTGGACGCTTCGTCGGCGTCGATTTCGATGGAGGTGGCGAAGGCGGCGGATGTGGCCGCACACCTGGCGGAGGGCAAGGCCTATGTGGTGCTGGACGTGGACCTTGCCGAGGATGAATGGGAACTAAACCGCACCCTGTCCCTCGACCTGACCCTTGAACTTGGATTGAATTGATCGCATCATGAAACACCCTTTCTTCTTGTTGGCCACCCTGGCCGCGTTTGCAGTGGGCTCATTGGGCTTCACGTTGGACAAGCCCTCGGGCGATGACCTGATCGGCGTTTGGGAACCGAGCAACGGACGCGCTCGGGTGAAAATCGATCGGATTGGCGAGAAGTATTACGGACGCATTGTTTGGCTCATCGAGCCCAACGACCCGGAAACCGGCGAGCCGAAAACGGACAAGAACAACCCCGATCCCGCCCTGCAAAACGTGCCGCTCAAAGGCTACCGGATGCTGAAGGACTTCGTCTACCAGGAAGACGGCACGTGGGCGGAAGGCACCATTTACGACCCGCTCAACGGCAGCACCTACAGCTGCATCATCACGATGACCGACCCCAATACGCTGGACATCCGGGGCTTCATCGGCGTCCAAGCGCTCGGCCGGACCGACGTGTGGAAACGCCTTGCGGTGCCGAAGCGATGAAGGCAGTTCGCGGTTGGTTGCTCGCAGCGGTCCTCGCGCCTGCGGTCTGCGCGGCGCAGGTGGATTCGACGGACGTGTTCGAGGAGGAAATCGATTTCAGTCTGTACGATGACTTGTCGTTCGCGGATGCGGGAGCACGGCGTTACTGTTCGCCCAAAATCGAAGGCCTGAGCCCGGCGAAGCTCATTTCGGTCGGCTATGATTTCCAAGGGCCGTACACGCTGAACGCCGGGGACCTTCTCGGTGCCGATGGGGAAGTTTTGGCCGCGGGCAGCGATGCTCGGGTGCAGGCCACGCACGGGATGCGCTTGGCGGCGAACATTCCGGTGATCTCGAAGACGAGCTTGGTTTGGCAAATGGGGGCCAATTATTGGAACACCCGCTACGATTACGAAGTGGCACCGGTGGACGACGCGAATCCGCTGCACCAAGCCTTGTCGGAGCACGGCTTGCGGACGATGGGCCTGAACACGACAGCGTTCAAGCCCTTGAACGACCGGGAATTCCTGCTGTTTCAAGGGTCGGCCGACCTGAGCGGCAACTACGGCTTCGGCTTGATGCCGGGCAAGTACGTGAAGTATTCGGCGGCCTTGCTGTACGGGCAGCGTCCGACTGAACGAAAGCAGTGGGGCGTGGGGTTGGCGCGGACGTACCGCGTGGGCGAAATCAACTACATCCCGGTGGTGCTGTACAACGCCACGGATGCGCGGAACCGCTGGGGCGCTGAGGTGCTGTTCCCTGCGCGGGCTCACGTGCGCCGGACGCTCTCGCCGCGGAAGATGCTGTTTTTCGGCTACGAGCTCGAGGGGCAGTCGTACCGGCTTTGGAACGACGTGGAGGGTGCGGACTTGCGGCCGGAGGACTTGGAGGTCCGGCGGGGCGAGGCGCGCGTTCGCTTGGTGTACGAGGCGTCGGTGAAGGACTTCATTTGGATTTCAGTCCAAACCGGTTACCGCATCAACTACCGCTTCGACGTGGACCGATTGGTGGACGGGGACGAAATCTACCGCGCCTTCGGCTTGCTCCGCGACGACGCGTACGCCCAGGTCAATGGGCTGGGCAACCCGTTCTACGTGAACGTGAGCTTGAATTTGGTCAGCCCCTGACGGGCGCAGCGCGGAAAACCGCTCGATCAGCAAGGCAATCCGAACACAGCGAGGACCAAAAGGAAATCGCTGATGCCGACCCACTCGTCGCCATTCAGATCGGTGGTGCACGCCCCTGTGCAGCCGAATTCGCTCAAGATGTGCAGGACATCGGAGATGGTGACCAACCCGTCGGCATTGAAGTCCCCCGGGCACGCCTCAGCGCAGTCGGCGGCAACGGTGAAGGTTGTGCTGTACGACCACGATGAAGGCGGATACGGGACTTCTTGGAGGTACAGCTGAAACAGCTCGCCCGTCCCCGGGTCCACCCCGTCGACCACCCACGCGAAGCTGCCGGTATTCTCCACCACGCCCAACGAGAACCACGCGGCATTCAAGGTCGCGTTGATCACACTCAACGCCACCTCGCCGCTGGGATCGCCGCCCGTCCACGAAACGAGCACGGTATCGCCCAAACAAACTTCCGACACCAGCGGCTCAAACGACAACTCCGGGTATGCGCACGTTCCGTCATCGTAAGTCGCCAACGGATTGAAATTCAACGCTCCGGAATCCGTGCACCCCAGCACATCGTCCGCGTAATAGCACGAACCGTCATCGACCTCAGCGGCCGGGTCGTGGTTCAAGGCGCTCGGGTCGGTGCAGCCGAGAACGGGGTACGTGCACGAGCCGTCGTCCGCGAGGGCGTTCGGGTCGAAATTGTAGGCCGCTTCGTCCGTGCAGCCCAGAAATTCCTCGCACGTCGCGTTCACCCCCACAAGGCCACTCGCGCCGCCCTCGCCCGAAGCGATCTCCTCGGAATTGAGCAGCAGGGTCCACGAGATTTCGGCGAGGTAGGCACCGCCACCGGCCGTGTAGGTGTAGCAGCCGGTGGGGAGGCAGAATTCGGTTTGGCCTTCGTCGCCCGACGGGAGGGTAAAACTGGCCTGCGAAACGCCGAAGGCATCGAAAAAGGTCAGCTCGTTGCCGTTCCAGCCGTCGCCATACCCATCGTACAGGTTCAACGTCAGGGCACTGTCCTCGCCGCAATCGAGCGGGTAGGTGCACGTCCTATCGTCGTCCACGGCGAACGGATTGTAGTTGAGCGCCGACTCGTCGGTGCACCCATAGGTGGCGAAGAGCTGCCCCGCTGCGATCGCCTCGCCGGGCTTGGCGTTGTACGCATAATCCAAGAGGGTCACTGCGTCCCCGGACTCGCTGACCTCGAGGCGCATCCAGCCGTAATGGAAGCGCTCCGCGAGGGTGAATTTGACGCCAGCGTAGGCGATTTGACCTTGCCAATCCGCGTAGGCGGGTGAGGAAATCACCAGCTGCGTCTCGAGCTCCGTGGTGTACTCCCAATTGCCGGCTGCCCCGATGGAATCCCCGGCTTGCAGCAGCGCGAGGTTTGTGGAACCGGGCGCGCACAGGGCGGATTTGTGGTACGTTTCCAAGCGGAAGTGGTCGTTGATGTACCACAGGCCAAAATCCGCATCCCCCACCCCCCACGTGAACCACTTCCACTCCGTGCCTCCACTCGACACGGCGATGCTCCCCTCCGGCGAGACCTCCTCGTGCACGATGCCGTACGGATCGGCAAAATCCAGCGCCAGGGACTGCGTCAAATCCATCCCGTCCGCACCGCCTTCGATGAGCGCGGGGTCCCAAGTCAGTTCCACGTTCACGTCGGCCGCATCGCTGTGTTGCAGCGCGCTGCCCGCAAAGGACACCTCGACCTGCGTTGCGTTCAAGCGCTGCACGTGCACGGTCAGGCCTTCCGGCACGTTCGATGCCTCGACGCCTTCGCCCGGGCCGAGCACGTCGAACTCCACCCAGGTCGCCCCGTGCAGCTCCACGAGCCGGTGGGAACCGATGCTGCCGGTGTTGGGGGCCGATTCGTGGAAGGTCGTTTGGGTGTAGGCGAGCACGGGGGCCTGCACTTCTCCCGTTTCGATGGGGGCGCCTGGCGCCTCGTTGTACGCCATGTCGAGGGCGTAATAATGGTCGCCGGATTCGCTCACGCGCAGCCGAATCCAGCCGTAATGCGCGTTGCCGCTGCGCTGAAATTCCACGCCGACGAAGGCGGTTTGGCCGTTCCAGTCGGTGTAGCTCGGGTTCGACAGGTCGAGTTGATCGGGGTACCAGGGGCCGGGCTCGGTGATGTCCGAATCGGGGCCGATGAGCGTGCCGGCGGGAAGCGGCGTCAGCTGGGAAGTGCCGGGGTTGCAGATGGCGCCGTTTCCGTAGGTTTCGAGCTTGATTTGGTCCAAATCGTAGTGGAAAAAGCCAAAATCCGCCGCCGCCGCCCCCATCGTGAACCACGTCCATCGGCGGCCCCCGAAAAAGTTGTGCGCGTCGTCCACCAAATCCACGAACACCACCTCGTACAGATCCCGGAAATGCAGCGCCAAATCGGACTTCGACGGGTTGTACAAGTCAGCGAGGGCCACGCCGTCGAACGGCGCCGCCGTGAAGTGAACGCCGATGGAATCCACCGAATGTGAAGCGGCGTGTTCGGCGACTTGCCCGCTGAGTTGGAGTTGGGCGTGGGTGGAATCGGTGACCACCACTGACAAGGTCAGGCCTTCGGGCACGTTGCTCGACGTGAAATCCACACCGGGGACCATCGGGCCCGTGGTGGCGAACTGCAGGTCGAGGAGTTCGATGGGGATTTGGCTTTCCACGGAGCCGTCGTTCGCATCCGATTCCTCGAACGCTCCATCGAGGTAAACCAAACGCGGCAAGAACTCCTCCTGCAGGAACACCGACGCCTGGTTTTCCTGCGACCACAGGTTGTTCCGCCCCCCGACGTCGGAGCACATCGCCGCTACCATGCGCGCCTTTTGGCCGGTGGTGAACATGTTCGAACAGTTCGCGTAGTCCATGAAGTTTTGGACGTTGTCGAGGGATCCGCATGAGGCGGCGTCGAGCGCGCAGCCCCAGTTACCGATGGTGTTGGGCGTGTCTTCGACCTCGTCGTCGTGGAGGCACGCTTCGGCGGATTGGTGCGCGGTTTGGTCGCCCCACGTGTGCTTCAAATTTGCCCAGTGCCCCACCTCGTGCGTGAGGATCTTGTAATGGGTCCAAACCGCAGTTTCCGTCCGACCGACCGCCCAGTACGAAGCCACAATCCCGTCGTAAATCGAAGCGCTCCCCTCTACGTCCGTGGGGTAAAAAGCGAAGGCCGATCCGTTCCCACCGTCCGAGGAATGCACCACCCAAATGTTCAGGTATCGCGTGGGGTCCCACTGGATGAGTTCCTTCAACCCGATGTTGCTCCCGTTGTACGTGTGGTTCGATTGCAACCGGTTGATGCCCGTGGTCGGGTCGCCGTTGGGCGCAAAATCCGCCAGCCGAAAGGACATCCCCACATCGGCGACCAGGTCCACGAAGCTCGCGTGCACGTCGGCGAGCTCGGGGTTCGCTGCGGAAAAGTCCTCGTTGAGCTGGACGACCGCTTCGTGGATTTGGGCATCGGAGATGTTCTCCACCCCACCGTCATGGACCACGTGGAACACGACCGGAATCACCAGTTCGGATGGCAAATCATCCAAGGATTCCATCGAAAACGCTTGGGTGTAATTCGACAAGAACTGCGCGCGCGCGGATTGCTCCGCCTGCCATTCCGGGTGCTCGTCGTGCATGCGTTGGGTCTGTTCCGCGTGCTCGCAGCGGTGCTGGGCCTGGGTGGTGAACGCTGCGAAAAGGAAGAGCAAAAACGGAAGGCGGTGGATGTTCATGGCGTTCAATGTGAGCCCGAAGTCATCCACGAGGCATGGTTCATCCGAGGAGTTTCAATATACGGCTCCTGTTTTGGAGTTCAGTCGCAGCAGTTTTGGGTGCCAAAACCCGCAAGCAACACCGTAAAGTCCGCCATCGACACGATGCCATCCCCGTTGAAATCCCCGGGGCAATCGCCCACGCACCCGAAGTACGTCAGGAACGCCAACATGTCGCGCAAATCCACCGTGCAATCGCCGTCCACGTCCGCCGTGCACGCCCCCGGCTGGATGCCAAAAGTCGCATCGGTGGCCTCCACCTCGTACGGCACGAACCCCGGTCCCACCACCTCGTACGGCGTGGCGCCTCCGCCCAACCCCACGGTCGTCGAATCCGCCCCGCCGATGACGTCCCACGTCAGGCTGAACAAGGAATCCCCTGCCGCGATCTCCACACCTTCGAGCGTCGGGTCGAACCACGAGCACAGGACTTGGTCGGCTCCTGCTGAAGCGTTGCCCGCGTTGAAATTCGGGAGGACGCCCGCTTCGGCCGTTGTGAACGCGAGCTGCGCGGCGTCGAAGGGCAGGCTGGTTTGGAAGGAGAGCAACGTGGCGGGTTGGGTGGCGACCACGTGCACCGTCAAGGCGCCCGCCGCGTAGCCGCCTTCGAGGACGAAACCGACCGAGGGTTCCGTCACGGTGAGGGTGCCGGGTTCGAAGGACGCGTCGAAGAGGATGCCTTCAGGGGTCGCCACTTCGGCGAGGCCAGTCCAGGTGAGCGGGTAGATGCCGACGGGAGCGGTTGCGTGCAGTTCGAGGAGGACCGGGCCTTCCACGCCGTCGAGCGCGGGGTCGAACCAGGAGATGGTCGCGGTTTCGCCGTCGGTGGACCAGTTCGCCGCGCTGAAACCGGTGAGGGTCGGCGAGGTGATGTCGTTCACGGTGAGGCCAGGGAGGCCGAGGGTGGCTTGGAAGCTGCCGATGGGCGCGTCGGCGCTTGCCGCGATGGGCAGCGTAAGCGGGCTGCCGGGGGCGGCTTCGAGGGTCGGCAGGGTGAACGTGGCCGTCGGCGTGGCGGCCGGAATGATGGGCAGGGTCACGCCTTCGTAGGTCGCTGGGCGGGGGGCCAAATCCGCCCCGATCACTTCCCGCAACACCGGGGAATCGCTGAATGCCAAGACGGTGGAGCCGCTTGGGGCGAGCACCGTGAATTCGAGCTCGAACAGGGCGGTGCCGTCGGGGACCGTCAGGGAGGACAGGCCGTCGTCGTACCAGGTGTAAGCCACGGCGCCGTCGGTTGCGGACCAGTCCAGTCCCGGGAGGGCGGCCGGTGCAATGCCGACGAGTTCCAGCGCGGCCGGGTCGAAGGTCAGGCTTCCTTGGCAGGACAGGACGTCTTCGAAGCCCGCCGCCCGAACGGGCAGGGTGAACGCCGCCCCCGGGGTCAGGGCCAGCGAATCCAGGGAGAAGCCCACCGTCCCGGTCGCGACCGGCGGGTCCTCCGGGTCCGTCCAGCCGCTTGCCGCTGCGGTCGGAGCGCCGACCGTTACGGGCAGGACCTGAAAGCCCAGGCCGATGAACTCCACCGGGGTCGGCGAGTTCGTCAGGGCGATGGACGTCGGGGTGGCCGTGGAATCGAGCCACGAGAAGTGAAGCGTGAGGAGGGACGCGGGCGGGGTTTGGCCCGTCAAGGTCGGATCATACCACGAGAACACGGCCGTGCCCGCGGCCGGCTCCCCCACCGCGAGTGTCGGCCAAGCCAAGGACGAGGCGCTGTCCAACGCCAACACCTCCGGATCGAAGGCCACCGTGCCTTGGCAACTCAACAGCGACGGCATGCCCGCCACCGCGACCACCACTTCGAGCGGCTGGCCCTCGGGCGTGGCCACGAGCCCGGCTCCTTGGCCGAGTGCAAACGACGCCCATGAAACCAGCGCCAACGTCCATAAAGCCCTCATCGCACCACCTGGACTTGGAACGACCACGCGCCTTCCGCCGTCCAAGCGCGCACCACGTAGGTGCCCACTGCTGGCATCGACTCCACCACCGCTCCCTGCGCCGTGCGGCGCCACGAAGCGTGAACGATTCGGCCTGCCACGTCGCGGAATTCCAAGCCTTGCAGTCCCTCCAGCTCGACGGAGAAGCTGCCCGTGGTGGGGTTGGGCCACGCCTGAATGGCGCGCTCCAGTTCCGCCACGTACACCACCTCTTGGACGCCCGCCCAAACCGGCCGGCTGACCGACAGGTCCAAACCGCACGCCTCACCGGGCACGCCCACCGGCGTCAAGCCGAGCGCGTCCCATGAAGCGCCTTCCGGCACGTCGAACACGCACGTGACGAGCGGCCCCGCATAGCCCGCTTCGGAAAGGGCCGAGAATTGGAACGGGAAGCGCCCGTCGGCGTGCATCGCCGGATTGGTCCGCATGGCCGCGTCCTGCATCGTCCAATCCACCATCGCCCAATCGGCCGGCCATTCGACCGTGAACTGCAGGCCGCGCAAGGGTTCGGCGGCTGCGAGGGTCACGGCGTACAAGCCGTCGCCGAGGGGTTCGGCGGTCGCGCCCAGTGGCAGGTCGAGCTCGTTGACGGGCATGCCGCCCATCGGGGCCCAGCTGCCGTTGACGTCCCCGCGCTTAACCGCCGTGAAGTCCACCACCGCTCCATCCTGCAAGGACGGAACGAGGACTTCCGACAGGAAGCCGAAGGGACTCATCGGGTCGGAGAACTGGACTTCGTTGGGTACGAGGACCCAATCGTCCACGCCCGGATAGGTCGCGGCCTGTTGCAGGATGACCTGTTGCATGAGGAGCAAGTCGAGCGTCGTGATCGTCCCGGAGCCGTTCACGTCCGCCGCCAACAGTTGCCAGGGCGTGGTGAGGGGCTGCCCGAGGATTTGGCCTTGCGCAAGCAGAATGTCCAGCGTCGTCACCCCGTTATCCGCGGGCTCATCGGTCGCCTTCATCGCACTCACCCAGTAGCTGTTGCCTTCGTTCAAAGCCAAACCAAACCCGCCACTCGCATCGGTCACCGCATTCGCGACCACTCCGGTCGCAGCCGCTTGGGCCGTCACTTCCACCCCCTCAACCGGGAAGCCTTGCGGCGTGAGCACCCCGCCCGACAGCCCTCCGGTTCCTCCCGAAATCGGCCACACTTCCACCACGGCGTACAACGTATCGGCCGCACACCCCTGGGCGCTCGCCGTCACCGCATACACCCCCGACATGGCCTCCGTCGCCGGCGCCAATTCCACGTTGGCGGTCGTCGCCCCGAAGCCTTCCGGTCCGCTCCACGTGACGTTCGCTCCCGCGCTCGGGCTCACCGTCAACTGCAGCACCTGCACGGTCACCGGCTCGGACGCCGCCGTACAGCCCCCCACCGTCGCCGTGGCATGGTACGTCCCCGCCGCCGTCACCACCACCTGCTCAGCGCCGACCCCCAACTCCGGCCAGTACACCAAACCGGCTCCCAACGTCGCGGTCATCACCACCGTTTCCCCCTCGCAGACCACCGACGGCCCGTCGAACCCGATCACCGGCGCGGGCGGCGTCGGCGCCACCGTTACCGTCACGCTCGCCGTCCCCACGCATCCCCCCGTCGTCCCCGTCACCTCATACGTCCCGGACGCCGAAACCGGCAACTCCGCCCCCGACGCGCCCGTCGACCACGCCCAGTCCTGAGCGCCCGAAGCGGTCAGCACCAACGCATCCCCCGAACACGCCTCGAAGCTCCCCGTCGAACTCGCAATCTCCACGTCCACCCCAGCGGTCGTCGTGAAGTACCAATCCGACACGTCGTAGTTGTTCGAGTTCGCGTAGGCGCGCACCCGCACCGACGCTTGGCCCATCGGCTCGTTTGGCAAGGTCCACGCGTACGTCCGATCCGGCGAAATCACGTTCGTCGCAATCGAAATCCACGGCGACGTCGGCGTCGGCCGGTAGTCGATGTTGAACGCGTCATTCGCCGAAGCATCCTCCCAAACCAACGTCACCTCCGAACACCCCGTAAACGCCTCCCCTCCATTGGGGCTCAGCACGTTCACGGTCGGTTCATACGCCGTCACATCGAATGGAAGCACCGACTCGGACGACTTGCACGCGTTGTTGGCATCCTCCACGCGCACCATCGCAAAGGCACTCGCCCCGAACGGCACCGACCACGCGTAACTGCCGCTCAGCGTGTAATGGTTCTCCACGATCGTCGTCCAGCTGCCGCCCGCATCCAAGCTGTAGGCCAAATCCCAAAAGTTCGAAGTCAACGTGTCATTCCACGTAATCGCCACTTCGCTCCCGGCCGTCGCCACCCCCCCGTACGTGAAGCTCGTGAGCTCCACCGTCGGGCTGATCGTGAACACGTTGTCGCTCACATCAAACTTCGATGGCGCATTCGCATCCCGCACCCGGACGAGCGCGGTCGTAGACGGCGTGTTGGGGATCAACCAGTTGTACGAAATGAAGCCGCTCGCATTGACGTAATCCGACGCGATGGCCGTCCACGTGTCGCCCCCGTCCGTCGAGTAATCGATGTCGTACACCCCCGACGTGCCGCCGGCGAACCAATCGATGTTCGTGTAGGTGCAGGAGCGGTAGTCGGCTGCGAAGGTGTTTTGGGTTTCCAAGGCAATCGGAGGCGCAATGGTGAACCCGATGTCGCTCACGTCGGCCACGGCGTTGTTGCCGGCATCCCGGATGCGCACCCGCGCAATCGACGTGGGATCGTCGGGGACGAGCCACTCAAACACTCCGTCGTTGAGGGTGCTCGCCGAGACGACGTTCCACGTTTCCCCGTTGTCTGCCGAGTAGTCGATGGCGACGTACGGGGTCGAAAGGAACTGCGACTCCCACGTGATCTCCTCGACCGATCCGATGTGGACCGTGGCGGCCGTGTTCGGGTGCTGGATGAGGATGGCGGGGGTGCCGGCGACGATGGTGAACACGTAGTCGCTTTCGTCCATCACCACCCCGTTCGCCACGTCGACCACGCGGACCTTGCAGGCGGCAGACGGTGCGTTGGGCACGGGCCAATCATAATGCCCCGTCGTGCTGTAGTAGTTCGATACGATGCGCGTCCACATCAACCCGCCGTTCGTCGAATACTCGAGGTTGAACTCCTTCGACGTGCCGGCAACGTCCCAATCAATGGGGTGCGTCGTGTCATCGTCTTCCACGTTGATGGACTCGATGTTCGCGTCCCAACCGGCCGCGGTTCCGTTGTATCCCGTCTCGTTTTGGAAAACAACCTTGAGCGCCGGGGCCTGGGCCGTGGGCGGGTTTGTTTGCAGGCTCGTTGCGCTCGGCGAACCTTGGAGGTTCAGGAGCAGCTGATTCGTCGTCGCATCGTAGACGTAGAGGCGGTCGTCGTAGCTGCTGTAGCCGTCGTACAGGGCGAGGCGGGTGAACGTCATCCGGAGTTCGTTGCCTGCCGTCGCCGGGTAGAAGTGCTTCGTGTAGTTCGTGTTGCTCGCGTTGCCTTGCGGGCCGC
>CAYMHW010000074.1:0-10905 GCA_964390365.1 uncultured Comamonadaceae bacterium
ACGCGGAGGAAATCGAGCGCACGAAGGCGCACGGTGAACTCGCGGGCAAGCTCCATACCGCGATGCACGAAGTCATCGGCCACGCCTCGGGCCAACTCGAAGAAGGCGTGGGCGAGCCGAAGGCGACCTTGAAGGAATACAGCTCGACGATCGAAGAAGGGCGCGCGGACCTCGTGGCGCTGTTCTACCTGCTCGACCCGAAGCTCGTGGAGCTCGGTTTGATGGAGAGCCTCGAAGTGGGGAAGGCGGAGTACGACAGCTACATCCGCAACGGCATGATGCTCCAATTGCGCCGCCTCGAAAAGGGGGCAGACATCGAGGAAGCCCACATGCGGAACCGCGCTTGGATTGCGCACTGGTGCTTCGAGCGCGCGGAAGGCGATGGCACCATCGTGCGCGAGGTGCGCGACGGCAAGACGTACTTGGACATCCGGAATTACGACCGCTTGCATGAACTGTTCGGCGAGCTCCTCGGCGAGGTGCAGCGCATCAAGTCGCAGGGCGATTACGAGGCCGCGAAGGCGCTCGTGGAAGGCTACGGCGTGAAGGTGGATCCTGCGATTCACGAGGAAGTGCTCGCGCGGAGCGAGGTGTTGGGCATTGCGCCCTATGGTGGGTTCATCAATCCCCAAATGGAAGCCACGTTGGACGCGCAAGGCGCCATCACCGCGGTTGAACTTACCTACCCGGACGACTTCACCGAGCAGATGCTCCACTACGGCCGCACCTACCACTTCCTCCACGGCATCCAATGAGCACCGAACCCCAACGGACCGTGGCTGAGCGCAAGGTCGAAATCGTCGCTCGGGTCCTCGCCGAATCAGAGGGCTGGGCGCTCCAAGCCATCGAGGACCTGCTCGACAACATCGCCGACACGCACCGCTCCGAGGGGCTGGTCATCGGCAAACGGCCGTCGGGGGCTCCGGTCATCAAGAGCCGCTTCATGCGGGAGCTCATGCGCTCCATCCATGAAGTGGAACAAGGAAATGGCATCTCGCTTCGTACCTTGGAGCGGGAATCCGACAACTGGTAATGCAATCGGTCCTTCGGGGCCGATTGTTTTTTCCGCTTGGCACTCCCACCTGCAACCTGTGAATCCATGAAACACCTTTCCCTCTCGGCTGCGCTGTTGCTCGCCGCAACAGCTTGGTCACAAAGCCCCTACCCGTGCGAAGAGTCGTCCGGTTCCGGCCCCGCTGTGGGCGGCGAAATGGCGAACCAAACCGGCCTCTACCAGTCGAACAACACGTACTTCATGAAGTTCGATGCGTACTTTCCGTTCACGATCGATTCGGTCCGGGTGTACGCGAACGGCGCGGCTTCGCGCAACTTCGCCCTGCTCAATCCGCAAGGGAACGTGATGCAGAACGTCGTGCTCGACGTGCCGGACGGCGAGAGCTGGGTGGTGCTTGATTTCGACGTTCCGGCCGGTTCGGGCTTCGGCTTGAATTGCCTCAACACCGATCCGCAGTTGTGGCGGGATGAGCCGCCGAGCGCTTTGGACTACCCGTATGCGTTGGGCGATTTGGGCGCGATCACGGGGACGAACATCGCCGGGGCCAACGCGTACGCTTATTACTATTATTTCTATGAGTGGCACGTTTCGCCCAACGGCTCGCTCGCCTATTCGGGCGGTTACCCGTGCATGAACGTGGAGTTGCTCGACGTGGAGCCGCTCGAGGCGCTTGGGGGCGGCGACAACGGCAACGATTGCTGGGGTTGGGCCGATCCGGAGACGGGACGGGAACTCGCGCTTTACGGCCGGTCGAATGGGTTGGCCATCATTGACGTGACGGACCCCACTGACATCGTCTATTTCGCGAACGTGCCCACGGCCACCTCGGCGAGTTTGTGGCGGGATGTGAAGGTGTACATGGATCACGCTTACATCGTTTCGGAGGCGAACGGGCACGGGGTGCAGGTGGTGGATTTGCAGGCTTTGCTCGCGCTGCCATTGGACCAGGTCACGGAAGTGACGCCGGTGGCACTCTATCAAGGGTTTGGAAAGGCGCACAACATTGCGCTGAACGAAGAGACGGGGTTTGCTTATGGCGTGGGCACCAACACCTACAATGGGGGGCTGCACATTTTGGACTTGGAAAACCCGGCGAATCCGGTACTCGCCGGTGCGTTTGATGGCTACTACAGCCACGATGTGCAAGCGGTCGTTTACCACGGACCCGATGGCGATTTTGCGGGACGTGAAATGGTGTTCTGTTTCAACGGCCAAAGCGGTTTCGCCATCGTGGACGCGGAGGACAAGACCGATGTGCAATTGGTTTCCACCCTCAACTACGCGCAGCTCGGCTACACCCACCAAGGCTGGCTCAGCGAGGACCACCGCTTCTGCTACCTCAACGACGAGCTCGACGAGCAGAACTTCGGCAACTACACCCGCACCTACATTGTGGACATCGCCGACCTCGATGCGCCATCGGTAATCGGCTACTTCGAGGCTCCGGTGGCGGCCATCGACCACAACATGTACGTCATCGGCGACAAGCTCTATCAGTCGAATTACCTAAGCGGCCTGCGCATCCTCGATGCGGTGGATCCGGCGAACGGTTTGCTCGAGCTCGTCGGCTACTTCGACACGAACCCGGAATCCGATGCAGCGTCTTTCAACGGGACCTGGAGCAATTACCCGTACTTCCCGAGTGGCAACATCGCCGTTTCGACGTTCTCGCACTTCTTCATGCTGCGGCCCAGCGAGTCCATTGCACCGGAAGTGGTGTCCACGCCGGTGGTGCCGCGTCCTGAGGTGTGGTCGGTTTCGCCGAATCCGGCGCGGGATGTCATTCGGTTGGTCGGCGCGGCACGGGGAGCGGACGTGGTGCTGCTTGATGCGTCAGGGCGCGAAGTGCGCCGGTGGCCGTCTATGCCGATGGTGGAGGGGTTGCATTTGGACGTGTCGGCCTTCCCGGACGGCATGTACTTCGTGCGTTTGGAACAGGAAGGCGCGGCGTTGGGTCAGGCCCAACGACTCGTCATCCAGTAAGCCCGATGGGCTTCGTGCAGCGCCCCGTTTCCTTCGAGGAGGCGGGGCGTTGTGCTTTCAGGATTTGGCCGAACTCAGGTTAAGGGCTTCTTGTACCAAACCCAACAGCTCCGATCGACTCGGTGCGACCTTGAGCTCCGCGCCCACAGCCACCCGCACGTCCCGGTGCTCCTCGCTAACCACCAAGGCGATGGCGTCCGTCCGCTCGGTGATGCCCAATGCGGCGCGGTGCCGCATGCCCCATTCCGCGGGCAAGTCAGGCCGTTGCGAAACCGGCAACACCGCCCGCACCCCGGTCATTCGCCCGTAGGCGATGAGCAACGCCCCATCGTGCAGCGGGCTGTTCTTGAAAAAGATGCTTTCGATCAGGGGCGCCGAGATGGCCGCATCCAAAGGCGTCACGCTGGAGATGTGCGTTTGCAAGGGCGACTTTCGGCCGATAACCACCAGCGCGCCTTCTCCGCGGTCCGCGATGCGGTACAGCGCTTCGAGGATCTCGCTGACCTCGGAACTCCCGGTGTCGCGCCGTGAGGGCAAAATGTTCCGGAGCCAAGCCGGTTGGGTCTTCAGGAAATCCTGGTCGCCGATGAAGAGGAGGAAGTTCCGCAGTTCTTGTTGGAACACGATGAGGATGGCGATGACCCCGACGCCGATGAATTGGCCCAGCAAATCGCTCAACAGGTTGAGGCCCAATGCCGTGATGAGTTGCCAAAACGCGTAAATCGCCAACAACCCGAGGAACACCGGAATGGCGGACGTCCCGCGGGTGAGGCGGTACAGCTGGTAGATGATGAAGGCGACCAACGCGTAGTCGAGCAGGGCGATCAACAAACCCCACCACGAGCCGATGTCCTGCCAGTCTTCCAGGCCGCTGGCCCACAGGGACTCCCAAATCGCCATTAGCATGGGCTTATCCTGGGGGTGAGGTGCGTGCCCGCGCGCAGCAGGGTGAAGAGGTCGACGGCTTCGCGGGCGGCCCGAACGTCGTGGACGCGCAGGAGGTGGGCGCCGCGCTCGAGGGCCCAAGCATGCAGGGCCGTCGTGCCGTTGAGCGCGTCCGCCGGTTCGATGCCGAGGGGACGCCAAATCATGGACTTCCTGCTGACGCCGACGAGGAGGGGCGCGCCGAGCACGTGGAAGCGGTCGAGGGCGGCGAGCAGGGCGTAGTTGTGTTCCGTGGTTTTGCCGAAGCCGAAGCCGGGGTCGAGGAGGACGTCGGAGAGGCCGGCTTCGCGGGCGGCGTGGAGTCCCTCGTCGAGGTGGGCGTAGACGGTGTCGACCACGTCGTCGTAGTGGGGCGCGTCCTGCATCGTGGCCGGGGTGCCGCGGAGGTGCATTAGGCAGTAGGGAACGCCGGCTTCGGCGACAACGGGCCACATTTCGGGATCGCGGCCGCCCGTCACGTCGTTGATCATGGCGGCTCCGGCCGCGAGGGCGCGGCGGGCGACTTCGGCGTGGAAGGTGTCGACGCTGAGGGGGATTGAGGGGCGCGCTTCGAGGAGGCCGTCGATGACCGGGGCGATGCGTTGCCATTCGGTTTCGACGCCCACGTCCTCGGCGCCGGGCTTGGTG
The DNA here is from genome assembly GCA_964390365.1 of uncultured Comamonadaceae bacterium. Taxonomy (GTDB): domain Bacteria; phylum Bacteroidota; class Bacteroidia; order Flavobacteriales_D; family Sanyastnellaceae; genus JALQTD01. The sequence goes on from CAYMHW010000074.1 coordinate 4,571, forward strand.
GTTTGGCCGCCGATGTCGATGAGGTCGGCGCCGGCGTCGAGCATCCGCAACCCGTGCGCCACCGCGGCGGCAGGGAGGTTGTGGTGGCCGCCGTCGTGAAACGAATCGGGCGTGCAGTTCAGGATGCCGAGGATGCGCGGGCGGTCCAGCGGGATCAATCGGCCGTTCAGGTTCAAATGGTAGGGGAGGTGTTCCAAGCGTGCGCGGCGATGTGCGTATCTTGCCGCAAGTTACGATGAGCACACCTGAACCACATCCGGGCATGGAGGCGAGCGGCACGTTGGGCGCTTACGATGCGATTTTGGCCCGCTGCCTCCAGCTGTTTCAAGACAAAACCGCGGACTACGGAACCGCCTGGCGCATCCTCCGTCCGCCGTCGCTGACCGACCAAATCTTCATCAAAGCGAACCGCATTCGGACGCTGCAAGAAACCGGCACCGCCCGCGTCGATGAAGGGATTGAGCCCGAATTCATGGGCATCATCAACTACGGCCTCATCGCCCAAATCCAATGCGAACTGAGCGCCGACGACCCGATGGAATTGCCGGTCGATGTCGCCGTGGCTGCCTACCGCCGCGCCGCCGAGTCCACCCGCCAGCTCATGCTCGACAAGAACCACGATTACGGCGAGGCGTGGCGCGACATGCGGATTTCGTCCCTGACTGACCTCATCCTGATGAAGGTGCTGCGGGTGAAGCAGATCGAGGACAACGAGGGGAAGACGCGCGTTTCCGAGGGTGTGGTGGCGAATTACCAGGACATGGTCAATTACGCTTTTTTTGCACTCATTTTGTTGGAAGAAGGCGCTTGAAGTGAAACCGGCTTCGGGCGGCTGCCGTAAATTGCCCCCATGCGTTGGATCATCTACTCCGCCCGCACCTTGGTGGGCTCGCTCTTCATCGTTTCGGGCCTCATCAAGGCGAACGATGCGCTCGGATTCATGTACAAACTCGAGGAGTACTTCGAGCCCGGGGCCTTGAATTGGCCAGGCATGACGGAGTACGCGTTGCCGGTGGCCGTGTTCGTGGTCATTGCGGAGATTTTGCTCGGGGTGGCCATCCTCGTGGGCGCGCTCCCGAAGCTCACTTCAGCCTTGACGGCCGTGATGATGGCGGTCTTCACGTGGCTGACGTGGTACACCGCCACGTGCGACCCGCTGGGCACGAAGATGATTACCGATGCCACGGGCCAACTCGTGGAAATTGCGAACCAATGCGTGCTTTCGTGTGGCTGTTTTGGAGATGCCATTCCGTTGACGCCTTACGAGAGCTTCCTCAAGGACGTGTTCTTGAGCATCCTGTCGATTCCGATCCTGTTCGGCGCCTTCACGGGGCGCATCCGCCTGAATGAAGGCAAGGAGAGCTTGTACATCTTGACGGCGAGCTTGGTCGTAATTTTCTTGTTCAGCTACCTGATGCTCAACTGGTTGTTCCCGGTGCTGTTCGCGGCGTTCGCGTTCCTCGCGGCAGAAGGGGTGAAGCGCCGCTTGACAGGAGCAGCGCGCGAGTGGTGGATGGCGTTGGCGGTGACGGTGGTGTGCGGCATTTTCCAGTGGTGGACGCTCGCCTACTTGCCGGCCAAAGATTACCGCGCCTATGCCGTCGGTAAGAGCATCAGCGAAGGAATGAAGTCCGCCGAGGATCTCGGGTTGGAGGCACCGAGGTACGCCACGGAATACACCTTCCGTAACGTGCACACGGGAGCCGATACGGCGGTATTGAGCACGGATTGGTTGGAGATTTACAACGAGGAGTGGTTCAAGAACACGTACGAGAAGGTGAGCTTTGACGGGCCAGAAATCAAGCTGTCGGAAGGGTATGAGCCGCCCATCATGGACTTCCAAATCATCGATGCCGAGGGCAGCGAGTGGACGGAGGATTTCCTTTCGCAGCCCGGGTATGTGTTGATGCATGTGAGCCGGGATTTGGCCTTGACGGAGGCGGCGGCGCAACCGGAGTTCAATGCGTTGGCGGAGGCGGCGGCAAAGGCGGGTTGGACGATGATCGCGTTGACGAATGCGGATGCGGACGAAAACGCGGCTTACCGCTCAGCGCATGGCGCGCCGTACGATTTCTACACGTGCGACCAAACGGAATTGAAGATCGTGGTGCGCTCGAATCCGGGCTTGCTGTTGCTCAAGGAAGGGGAGGTGCTCGGCAAGTGGCCGTGGCGCAGCTTGCCGGACTGGGAGGAAGTGGCGGCGTTGGCGCGCTGATGAACGCGAGCACGTGGGCCCGGAAATTGCTCCAAGGAGCTGGCGTGCTTTGGGGCGCGTGGACCCTCGTGTTCTTCATTTTCGCATTCGTTCCGGATCCGGCACGCCAAATGGCCGGCCAAAACGAACGACAAGAAGTCGTGGACGCCTTCCGTGCGCGACACGGTTTGGACCGACCGCTGCTTGAGCGGTACGTCCGGTTTTGGGCGGAATTGAGTCCGGTGAAATGGTCTCGGGGGGAGGGCGTGCACTTCGCGGCCCCGAGCCTCGGCCGTTCGTTCGTTTCGGACCGCCCCGTGTTGGCGGCTATCCGCGAATCCCTTCCGGCGACGATGTTACTCGCCACGGCGGCCATGGGGCTGGCCTTGGTCTTCGGCCTCGTGTTGGGGGCATGGCTCGCCCCGCGCGCGGGCAGCCGGGTGGACCGGTGGGCGCTGACGTTGGCCTCCCTGGGCATGAGCGCCCCGTCCTTCGTCATGGCCATCGGGGTCAGTTGGCTCTTCGGTTCCGTGCTCCACGCATGGACAGGCTTGCCGATGACCGGCGGGTTGATGGAGGTGCACCCCTTCGAAGGGCCGCGCCTCGCTTGGCACCACGCCATCCTCCCGGCCTTGACGCTCGGCATCCGCCCGATCAGCGTGGTGACGCAGCTGACGCGCAACGCGGTCATTGACGTCCTGGGCACCACCTACATCCGCACCGCCCGAAGCAAGGGCATCTCCTCCGCTCGGCTCTTTTTCCGTCACGTCCTGCGCAATGCCCTCAATCCGGTGCTGACTGCGGCGAGTGGTTGGTTCGCGAGCATGCTCGCCGGCGCCGTCTTCATTGAGTTCGTGTTCGGGTGGCAGGGCATGGGCCTGCTGATGTTCCGCGCCCTTGAAGTGGGGGACTTGCCCATCGTGATGGGCTGTGTGGCGGTCATCGCCCTCGTGTTCGTGGCCGTGAACACCGCCGTGGACGTCCTGTACGCTTGGCTCGACCCGCGGGTACGCCTTTCGTGATCAGTTCGGCCGCTCGAGCGAATCGTTGAGCAAGGCGAGCAGCGCCTCCGAAGTCGTGTGGAAATACCGCTTCGTCCGGTAGCTCGAGACCCATTGAATGCCCCGAATGGCGTTCGTCAAGAACAGCTCGTCCGCGCGCAACAGCTCCTGCGGCGACAGGTCGCATTCGTAGACCTTGTACCCGTTGCTGCTGGCCAAATGCGCCACCGCCGCCCGCATGATGCCGCCCGTCGTCCCCGAATCCAACCCCGGCGTGTACAGCACGCCGTTGCTCACGAGGAACAAATTCGAGCGCGTGGACTCGATGACGTGGTTGCGCGTGTTCGTAATGAGGGCCTCTTCGAAGGACCGCTCGCGCGCCCAGAGCCCGCTTTGGACATACAACCCACAGGACAAGTTCTTGAAGTTCGCTACGTGGTCAAGCGGCTTTTTCATCTCCGGGAAAATGTCCACCCGAAACCCCTTCTCGTTCAGCTCAAACCCATTCGCAGAAAGCGATTCCGCCTCGGCGACCCACGTCACGCCGTCCGACTCGGGCGTGTACCGTCCGCCGCCTTCGCGAAAAAACGTGAGGCGAATGCGGCCTCCTTGGTCAATGTGATTCGCTTGGCAGAGTTCGATCAAACGCGCCCGAAACCACGTCGCGTTCCATGTCGGCGGCACCGTGAATCCGTAGGCCTTGCTGCTTGCCATGATCCTCCCGACATGCAGGTGCAAGTGCTGCGGAATCCCGTGAGCCACCCGAATCGTTTCAAAAAATCCGTCAGCATATTGGAATCCGCGGTTCCGCAAGGGGTGAGGAAGGCCGCCTTCGTCCACCAATCGCCCATCGACGAGGTACATTTCCCGCTGAAAATCGGCGACGTTCAAGTCAAACATGGGCTTCGGCTTCAGGGGTGAAGTGCAAGTGTTGAGTCGCCTCGAGCAGCGAGCCGTTCACCGGAATGAGCAATCCCGGTACTCCGGCGCCACGCCCGGCTTCGAGGTCGCGCGCTTTGTCGCCCACCATCCAGGATCGCGCCGGGTCAATGCCATGCCGCGCGCAGGCGCGCTCGATCATCAAACTGCCCGGCTTGCGCGACAGCGATTCCCCGTAGTTCGGGTGGTGGGGGCTGTAGTAAATGTCGAGGAGCGGCGTTCCGTTTTCGGCACAAACGCGCTCGAGTTCCGCGTGAATCTCCGCCACGTCTTCGTGGGTGTACAGCCCTTTTGCAATCCCGCCTTGGTTGGTGATGACGACGAATTCAAACCCGCGTTCCTTCAAGACCTTCAACGCTTCCAAAACCGTCGGGAGCAAGTGAAATTCACTCAGGTGTTTCGTGTAGTCTCCGGGGTCGTGGTTGATGACCCCATCTCGATCGAGGAAGATGGCCGCGCGCATACAACAAAACTAACCCACGGGGGTTCCATTCGCAACGGACCGATCTGGGGCGAGCAGTACTACGCCGCCATCGGATTCCACAGCGCCGAGGACCAGGCACTGCGAGCGCATCGGGCCGATTTGTCGAGGAGGGAAGTTGACGACCGCCACGACTTGCCGCCCGAGGAGGGATTCGGGCGTGTAGTGGTCGGTGATTTGGGCCGACGATTTTAACACTCCCAGTTCTTCACCGAAGTCGATGTAGAGCACGAACGCGGGTTTGATTGCGGCCGCATTCGGCTCGGCTTGAACGATGGTGCCCATTCGGATGTCTGCAGCAAAAAAGGCCCCGGGCTGGATGGTAGGTTTCATGGCGCTGGTTTTCTGTGATGCGGCATGCACGGTCGCTTTCGCCTGTTAGATGCTGGGGGGACGCCTTGAGCGCCCTTCCGTTTCCTGCTTCAGGCCAAATCCAGATTTAGCCTTGACCGCACCCCGCAAAATTATTCCGCTGCGTAAAATCCATCACAACCCATTTCATTCGGTTTTACCCCGATTTCGCCCACAAAGCCCTGGTCGAGGTGCTCCAACGAGGCCTGCCAAACCGATTTCGGGTGCAATTGCACTCTAAATACGTGAACGCGTGGGTGCTATTGAGTTTCACATAGTTTGATTTGAGGAGTGTTTATGGGTTTGTTTTTTAATGGTTTAGTGGCATTTGTTTCAATGTTAGATGCAGTTATGTGCCTCACAAAATCAGTCAGATAGTATAACAAGTCATCACATATGAGCGCAGAACTAGAATGTGATTTTAGACGAGGTAAAATGGCATTATATCTTTGTTTACAAGGTTTTTGACGAAAAATTACACCCCGCATGAAGCATCTCTCTAAACTTTCGCGATTGATGGCGGCAGTCTCGCTGATCGGCTTTGCCATCCCAGGGGTCGCCCAAAGCGACTCAGACCCAAATCCACCGCAGGTTGTTACATCTACATCCCAAGGAAACCGGATTTACCTTGAAATTGAGGCGCAGAGCCTTCAGGCTGCCATTGATTCGATTTATGCTAGAATGGCAGAAATTGGGGAGCAGGGCTGGTCGACCATCTTGGAAAACGGCAGCGATCCCGGCATGGATGTGGATTTTGGCGGCTACGATGCCACGAATCTGCAGGATTTGACCGCTGCTGGTGCGATCAGCGCAGGCAGCTTGACGGTCACGGCCACGATTGACGGCCAAGTGGATGACATCAGCAACCACGACTCAGATGATCTGAGCGAAGGCTCAACGAATTTGTACTTCACCAATGAACGCGCTGTGGCGGCCCTTGCGGCAACGGTTGCCAGCCTCCAGGCGCAGATTGCAGCCATCGGCACCGGCGGTGGTGATTCCGGTGGCGATTCTGGTAGTGGTGATGCGACGCCCCCTGCAGGACCTCCGACCATGACGATCACGGCGGCAGAGGTTACCGATGGAGGGATGTCACCGGACTTGACGCTCACGCTGACGTTCACTTCCTCGAAGTTTACAGGAGATTTCACGGTGGATGACGTCACGGTGACGAACGGCACGTTGTCGGGATTTGCGGGGTCTGGTTTGACGTACACGGCCACGTTCGCCCCCGATGGCGATGGCGTGTGCACCATTGACGTGGCGGCAGAGACATTCACGGATGCGCTTGAGGGCCTTCCCAACACCGCGGCAGATCAGTTTTTCTGGACGTACGTGGACATGACGCCGCCGACGATGACCATCACGG
>CAYMHW010000075.1:0-10839 GCA_964390365.1 uncultured Comamonadaceae bacterium
GTCGCGTCCTCTTCAACGAGTACGTGCCAGCCGAAGCGGGTTACATCAACGAGCTGTTGACGAAGAAGTCGTTGCGCGGCATCATTTCGCATGTCCTCAACTGCACCAACGTGCCGCGTGCGGCGCAGTTCCTCGACGACATCAAGAACCTCGGTTTCTACATGGCGTTCAAGGGCGGACTGTCGTTCAACCTGAACGACGTCATCATCCCGCCAGAGAAGGACGAATTGGTGGCCAAGGCCAACGCGCAAGTCGCAGAGGTCATGGACAACTACAACATGGGTCTCATCACCAACAACGAGCGGTACAACCAGATCATTGACATCTGGACGCACACGAACTCGCGGTTGACGAACATCCTGATGGACCGCATTGAGACGGACAAGCAAGGATTCAACTCGATTTACATGATGATGCACTCCGGTGCTCGTGGATCGAAGGAACAAATCCGTCAGCTCTCCGGCATGCGGGGCTTGATGGCCAAACCGCAGAAGTCGTCTGCGACCGGCGGTCAGGACATCATCGAGAACCCGATTTTGTCCAACTTTAAGGAGGGCCTCTCCATCTTGGAGTACTTCATTTCGACGCACGGTGCACGGAAAGGTCTGGCGGATACGGCATTGAAGACGGCTGACGCGGGTTACTTGACCCGTCGTTTGGTCGACGTGGCCCAAGACGTCATCGTGACGGAGGAGGATTGCTTGACCCTGCGCGGTGTCATCGCAACGCCGCTTCGCCGCAACGACGAAATCGTCGAGGGCATCGGCGAGCGCGTCGAAGGTCGCGTGCCGCTGAGCGACGTGATTCACCCGGAAACGGGCGAAGTGCTCGTGGCCGAGGGCGAGGAGATTTCTCCATTTGCTGCTCAGGCCATCGAAGCGGCGGGCATCGACGAACTCGAAGTCCGCTCGGTCCTCACCTGCGAATCTCAAGTGGGGGTTTGCATCAAGTGCTACGGCAAGAACTTGGCCAATGCGCGCACCGTACAGGTGGGCGAAGCGGTCGGTGTCATCGCCGCTCAGTCCATCGGTGAACCGGGTACGCAGCTGACCCTCCGGACGTTCCACGTCGGGGGTACGGCTTCGAAGATCTCCGACGAGAACACCATGACCGTCAAGTACGATGGGGTGGTCGAAATCGATGACTTGCGTTCGGTGGTCCGCGTCAACCAAGAGGGCGAGAAGGAGACCGTCGTGGTTTCGCGTTCTGCCGAATTCAAGGTGGTCGATCCGCAAACCGAGGTGGTGTTGTCGACGACGATTTTGCCTTACGGCTCCACGTTGAAGAAGTTCCCCGGTGACCAGATTGCGAAAAACGAGGCCATCTGCACGTGGGACCCTTACAACAACGTCATCGTCAACGAGGAGGCGGGTACGGTGAAGTTCGAGCACATTGAGGAAGGCATGACCTACCGCGAAGAGCTCGACGAACAGACCGGCTTCCGCGAGATCGTCATCACGGAGACGAAGGACAAGAAGAAGAACCCGGCTGTGCTCATCGTCAACAAGAAGGGCGAAGTCCTCAAGACGTACTCGTTGCCAGTGGGTGCTCACCTTTCTGCGAAGGAAGGCGATGCGGCGAAGGTGGGGGACATCCTGTGCAAGATTCCGCGTGTGGCCGGTAAGTCCGGTGACATCACCGGAGGTCTGCCGCGGGTGACCGAGCTCTTCGAAGCACGGAATCCGTCGAACCCCGCTGTGGTTTCCGAAGTGGACGGCATCGTCAGCTACGGCAAGATCAAGCGTGGTAACCGCGAAATCGTGGTCACTCCTCGGATGGGAGACATCAAGAAGTACTTGGTTCCGCTCTCGAAGCACATCCTCGTTCAGGAAGGCGACTTCATTCGTGCGGGCATGCCGCTCTCCGACGGAGCCATCACGCCGACCGACATCTTGAACATCATGGGGCCAACGGCTGTCCAAGAGTACATCGTGAATGAAATCCAGGACGTTTACCGACTCCAAGGTGTGAAAATCAACGACAAGCACTTCGAGGTCATCGTTCGCCAAATGATGAAGAAAGTCGTCATCGACGATGCCGGAAACACGCGCTTCCTCGAGAAGCAGCTCGTGGAGAAGGCCGACTTCATGAAGGAGAACGACCGGATGTTTGGCTTGGTGTTCGTCACCGATCCGGGCGACAGCGATTTGCGTGAAGGCAGCTTGGTGAGCGCTCGGAAGATGCGCGACATCAACAGCTCGTTGAAGCGCCGCGATCAAAAGCTCGTGGAGTTCCACGACGCGCGCCCGGCAACGGCGAGCCCGCTCCTCCAAGGCATCACCCGCGCCTCGTTGCAGACCAAGTCCTTCATCTCCGCCGCGTCCTTCCAGGAAACGACGAAGGTGTTGAATGAAGCCGCAGTGAGCGCTAAGCAGGACCACTTGAACGGCTTGAAAGAGAACGTGATCGTGGGACACCTCATCCCTGCCGGAACGGGAACCCGCGTGTTCCTTGACAACAAGGTGAAGTCCATCGAAGCCCCAACCGAAGACCAGTTGGTCGATGCGGCGGAGGCTTGATTTCCACTGAATTGAACAAAAAAAAGACCGGGCACAATGCCCGGTCTTTTTTTTGCCCTTCGATCAGGTCAGCTGGAAGCGGAGTCGTGGTCGATGGCTCGCGCCGCTGCCGCTGCGATTTCCTCCTTGTCCATCGGTTTGGACGGAGGCGTTGACCCGCAGTATCCGAAGAGGCATTTGTCCTTGATGATTTGGTCCACGAAGTCGGGCACCATCGCCTCCCAGCCTTCCTCGCCTTTGCGGATCCGACGAAGTGCCGTCCGGCTGAAGATGTCGAGGATTTCGGGGTCGTAGTCTTCGATGTCTGCGATGCGCTTGTTGAAGAGGAGGTACTCGTAGAGCGGTTTCAGTCGCGGGTGGATGGGCGTGGTGGTCGTGGTCCACAGTTCTTTTGTTTCCTCGTCTTTCCACGGGTACAGGTAAATCTTCAAATCCCGCGAAAAGAGGATGCCAAAGGACTCCAAAATGCCCCCGTTCAGGTCGCGATAGTACTTCTCGTTGAAGACCTCCACGAGTGACCCTGCGCCGAGGATGAGGCCCATGCGCTTCTTCGTGTACCGGGAGAAGAACTCGATGAGTTTGTAGTACTTCTGGTAGTTGGAGATGAGCACGGTTTGGCCGATGCTGCACAAAATGTCCGCGCGGTCGAGGAAGTCCTGCTCGTCGATGTCGCCTTCGGAGGACAGGTTGTTGAGCGTGATTTCGAAGAGCACTTGGAGGGACTTCGGATCCACCTTGCTTTCCTGCTTGAATTTGCGCAAGCCCTTGGCGATCATGTCGATGTTGACCTTTGTGACCGGCCGGAAGGAGCCGCGGATGGCCAAAATGTTCTTCTTGTACAAGACATCAGCCGCTTGCAGGTTCCGCCCGTCCGGACTGAAAATCACGGCATCGGTCATCCCGTTTTTCACGAGCTGCAGGCTCAGCAGGCGGTTGTCCACGCCCTCGAAGTCGGGCCCGTTCATTTGGATCATGTCAATCTCCACCTGATCCCGGTCCAGCTCATCGTACAACGACTGCAACAAATCCTTCGGCCGCTTGTGCAAGAAGAGCGAGCCGTAAATCAAGTTCACCCCGAGGATGCCCACCGTTTGCTGCTGCAGCAACGCGTCCTGCTCGTGCAACCGGGCGTGCAGGATGACTTCGCTGGGCTCGCGGTCGGGCGCGGTTTGGAACTTCAACCCAAACCAACCGTGCCCCTGAATCGTCTTGTGGTAATTGATGGTGGCCACGGTGTTCGCAAAGGCGAAGAAGTGCTTCGTCGGATGGTCCTTTCGGTTGAGCCGCGTGGTCATCAGGCGGTACTCGTGCTGGAGCATCTTCACGAGCCGCGCTTCGCACACGTAGCGACCCTTCTCTTCCTTGCCGTAGATGGCGTCGGAGAAGTCCTTGTCGTAGGCAGAAATGGCCTTGGCAATGGTGCCGGAGGCTCCGCCCGCTCGGAAGAAATGCCGCACCACCTCTTGACCGGCGCCGATTTCTGCGAACGTCCCGTAGAGGTCCTGGTTGAGGTTGATTCGAAGGGCCTTTTGTTTGGCCGATAGGATGACGCGATTGGGGTCCAAGGCGCGAAGATTCAGGGTTTCAACATCCGTAGTCAGGGATAAAGGTACGCGCTTTCAGGCCAAATTTTCCTGCCCCCAAGCGTACCTTCGTCCCATGCGTGTTGAACTCACCTTCACCGGCACCGGAACATCCCAAGGCGTCCCCGTCATCGGCTGCGCGTGCGCCGTCTGCACGTCGCCCGATCCCCGTGACCGAAGGCTGCGAACCTCCGCTGTCGTGCGCGCGGGAGGCCAAACCGCCTCCATTGACGCCGGCCCCGACTTTCGCCAGCAGATGCTGCGGGAGCAGGTAACGGACCTCGACGCGGTCGTGTTCACCCACGAGCACAAAGACCACGTCGCCGGCCTCGACGACGTCCGCGCGTACAATTTCATTCACCAGCGCGACATGCCCGTCTACGCTACGGAACGCGTGGAGCAAGCCCTGCGCCGCGAATTCCATTACATCTTCGCTCCCAATCCCTATCCGGGCATTCCCCGCATCGCACTGCAGCGCGTGACCGAGGCGCCTTTCGATTTGGGGAGCGCGCGTTGGTGGCCATTGCCAGCCCTCCACGCCCAAATGCCGGTGATGGGCTACCGAATCGGTGGCCTGGCCTACATCACCGATGCCAACCTCCTTCAGCCCCTGGCGTGGGAGCGATTGAAGGGCGTGGACGTGCTGGTCCTCAATGCCTTGCGCAAGGCGCCGCACGTCAGCCACTTCAATTTGGAAGAGGCGCTGGAAGTCGTGGAGCGCGTTCAGCCGCGCGCCGCTTATTTGACGCATTTTTCGCACCAAATGGGCCTCACCGCCGAGGTGGAAGCCGAGTTGCCACACGGGGTGTTCCCCGCCATTGATGGCCTCTCCATCGTGAGTGAAGGACCGGAATTCGACCCCACTGCATGAAGGCGCTGTACTACCTCGTCCTTCGGCCGCTGAGCCGCTTTCCCTACGCGCTGCTTTATGGTGCTTCGGCGATGCTGTCCCTCGTTGTGATGCGGGGCATCGGCTACCGAAGAGCGGTCATTCGGGGCAACTTGAAGCGCTCGTTTCCCGAACAGTCGGAGGGGGAGCTGAAGGCGATTGAACGGGAGTTTGGTCGCCATTTCGGGGACCTGGTGGTCGAGGTCATCAAGCACTTTACCGTGCGGGAGGAGGTCGTGGCCGAGCGGATGCGCTACACCGGTACGGAGGTGTTGGATCGACTCCATGCGGCGGGGCGTCACGTGGTCATCGCCGGCGGTCACCTCAACAACTGGGAACTGTACGCCGTCACCGCCGATCGGCCGCTGCTGCACCAAGTGACGGCCATTTACAAGCGGTTGTCGGATCCGCACATGGACCGGGTTATGCGGGCGTCGCGGGAGCGGTTTGGCCTGAAAATGATTCCCACCATCGAGGCGAAGGAGTGGGGGAAGGAGCGGCTGCAGCCTGAGGCCCAACCGAAGCAAGCGGTGGTGTTCGGGTTTGACCAAAGCCCTGCCGACCCGAAAAAGTCCTGGTGGACGACCTTCCTTCATCAGGAGACCGCGTGGTATTGGGGCTTGGAACAGTTTGCGCGAGAGCACGACATGCCGGTGGTCTTCGGGCACATCACGAAAGTGAGCCGCGGCCACTATGCCTGTCACTACGAACTGGTAACCGATTCCCCGCACAGCTTGTCCGAGGGCGACATCCTGCGTCGGTGCATCGACTTGCTGGAAGCCGACATCCGCAAGGAACCGGCGCATTGGTTGTGGACGCACAAGCGCTGGAAGCACCGCCGTCCCGCCGACTCCCTTCTCCATCCCCGTACCCCATGATGCACGACGAATCGACCCCGCTGGCGGAGCGGATGCGCCCGAAGACGTTCGACGATTACGTGGGGCAAGGGCACCTCGTGGGAGAGGACGCTCTGTTGCGCCGAGCACTGAAGCAAGGCAGCCTGCCCTCCATGATCCTGTGGGGACCGCCGGGCGTGGGCAAAACCACCCTTGCGCGCATCCTGGCCGAGCAGTCTGGGAGGCCGTTCCACCAACTGAGCGCGATTCACAGTGGAGTGAAGGAGGTCCGTGAAGTCATTGCGAGCGTGGAGCGCGCGGGATTGTTCGCGGGCCGGGCGATTTTGTTCATCGATGAGATCCACCGGTTTTCTAAGAGCCAGCAGGACAGCTTGCTCGGTGCGGTGGAGAAGGGGCTCGTCACGCTCATCGGCGCCACCACGGAGAATCCGTCCTTCGAGGTCATTCCCGCTTTGCGCAGCCGCTGCCAAGTGTACGTGCTGCAGCCGTTCGATGCGGAGTCGCTGAAGGCCTTGGTGCGCCGGGCGCTCGAGGGCGATTCGTGGTTGCAATCGAAAGGGGTGGTCGTGGAGGAATGGGAGGCGCTGTTGCGGGCGTCGGGCGGGGACGGTCGCCGGTTGTTGAACGTATTGGAATTGGTTGTGGGCGGTTTGGGGGCCACTCCGGCCACCGTTACGAATGCTGCGGTGGATGCCGTCATTCAGGCGAATCCTGTGCAATATGACAAAACGGGGGAGTCCCATTACGACATCATCTCGGCGTTCATCAAGAGCATTCGGGGCAGCGACCCCAATGCCGCTGTGTACTACCTCGCCCGGATGATCGAAGGCGGGGAGGATGCGAAATTCATTGCCCGACGGCTCGTGATTTCCGCTTCGGAAGACATCGGCCTGGCGAACCCGACCGCGTTGGTCATGGCGAACGCCGCGTTCGAGGCGTTGGAGCGCATCGGCATGCCCGAGGGGCGGATTGTGTTGAGCCAGTGCGCGGTGTATTTGGCCTCGAGTCCGAAGAGCAATGCTTCGTACAAGGCGATTGGGAGTGCGCAAGCCCTTGTGCGCCAAACCGGTGACCTGCCCATTCCCCTCGCCCTCCGCAATGCCCCCACCGCCCTCATGAGGGAACTCGGCTACGGCGCGTCCTACGCCTACGACCACGATGCGGCCGGCGGATTCAGCGGCCAAGAGCTCCTGCCCGATGCCATCGCGGGAACGCGGTTGTTCGACCCGGGCGACACCCCGCGCGAGGCCCAAATGCGCGCCGAGCTGCGGCGCCTTTGGAAGGACAAATACGGTTACTGAACGATCACCACGCCCCGTCCGCGTTCCCCTTCCTGCGGATCCACGATGAGCACATAAGCCCCCGGCGCTACCCGCACATCGATCCAGCCTGAGGCCCCGTCGTTCGTTGCCCACAGGTAAGCCGCTTCGTCGGCGATGAGCTTGCCGTTGAGCCCAAACCACCGCACCCGCGCCATCCCTTCCTGTCCACCAGACAGCGTAAACCGAACCCGGTCACTTGCGGGGTTGGGAAACACCTCCACGGCTGCGGGGGCTTCGGTGACCTGTGGCCGCAGCAAGGCGCGTGCGATGCCGAAGTCGGGAATGCCGTAGCCCATGCTGTCGTTGGGGGCGGTGGCGAGGTGGGCTGAGGACCGAATGGCCCAGCGCACGTCGGCCGCGGAGGCGTGGGGCGCGGACTCCCACAAGCAAGCGGCGAGGCCGCACAAGATGGGGGAGGCGAAGGACGTGCCGTTGCCGGTTTTCACGAGCGTATCGTGGGTGGGGTAGGCGGCCGCCACGCCGAGGGCCATGACTTCGGGCTTCACCCGGCCATCGGCGGAAGGGCCGAATCCGCTGAACGAAGCGTGCGTTCCGTTCGCGTCGACCGCGCCGACGGCGAGGATGTCGCGGGCGTCGGCGGGGGTGGTGATGCGGTGCCATGCGCTGTTGCCGCTGTTCCCAGCGCTCGTCACGCACAGGATGCCTTTCGAAGCGGCGAGCGACATGCCTTGGGCGATGTGGGTGGTTTGGCCATCCAAATCGTTCCACGAATGATCCATCTCCGGGTCATCGAACAGCGAATACCCGAGGCTGGTGTTCATCAAATCCACGCCCAAGCTGTCCGCGTGCTCGGCAGCCACCACCCAATAGTCCTCCTCGATGAGGTACTCGCTGTACGCGTCCTCCGTTCGGTACAGCACGTAGGTGGCGTCCGGAGCGGTGCCGATGAGGCTGTCGGGCCACCACGCCGCCATGGTTCCAAGGACGCTCGTTCCGTGCCGGTGGTGCGCGTACAACCCACCTTGCGAGCGCATGGCGTCGATGCCTTCCACGATGCGGCCTTCGGCAAACGCCCGTTCGAAGACCGGCAAGCGGTCGGTGGCATCGAATCCCGCGTCGAGCACGGCAATCCATTTGCCCGATCCGCGGTAGCCGAGCGCATGCAGGGCCTGTCCGTTCAGCTGGTCCAAAGCGACCCAGCCCTTCCCGTATTCAGAAGGTGCCACCTCCGGCCCCCGCGGCGCAGCGGCTTCCGGAGGCCGTGCATCCCCTGACCACACCGTCACTTGGCGCACTTCCGACACGAAAGGCAGCGCCGCGAGCGCCTCCGTGGACACCGTGGAATCCGCGGCCCGCACCGTGACCGCATTCAGCCAACGGCTCTCGAGCACCACTTCGAACCCCGGAACGGCTTCCACCGCCTGAACGTAGGCCGCCGCCACAGGCAGGTCCGTTTCGTCCAAAGCAATGCCCTGGGCAGCCCGCCGTTCGAGCGACCGCGCCGACAAAAACGCTTCAGGAGCGTCAAGCGAATGCGGGTAACCAGGCGCTTCCGTTTTGCCTGTGAAATGCACCCAGTACCGCAGGGGCGCAGTTTGTGCGGTGGCCGCCCACGCCCACGCGCAAGCCAGCACGAACGCCAAGCCCTTCATTCTGAGCGGTCGATCAACTGCCCGTGATCGTAGGTCTCGCGGGCCAACAACCGCCCCGATTCGTCGAAGGTGAGGACCACACCGTGGAGTTCTCCTGCGAAGTAGGTGCCCTCGCGGGCGGTGGTTTGGCCCTGAATCGAGCGGCGGCTCTCCGTTTCGCCCGTCGCCGGATCCATTTCCTCCGTGATGACCCACCCACCGTTGTCGTGCCATTCAACGAAAGCTCCGTGGCGTTTGCCGTTTTCCCAATGCACTTCGAGCTTCGGGCGTTCGTCTTTGTAAAATTCGGCTTGCAGACCGTTCTCGTAGCGCTCCATCACCACCTCACCGTTCTCGAATTTGCGCACCACATGCACCGTGCGATCCGCGTTGTATTCGACCCACGCCCCGATCGGCTGGCCGTAAGCGTGGCGCCCTACGATCAGATTTCGCCCCAAGTCGTCGTTCACTTCGTATTCTCCGTGGAACTGGCCGCCGGCGTATTCCACGCGGTTGAGCACCTTTCCGCGCTCGTTGTACGTGACCCACATGCCGTTTTTCTCACCGCTCGCATACGCGCCTTTCTCGACCAGCTTTCCGTACTGATCATAAGCGGCATAGACGCCGTTCAAAGCGCCTTTTGTCCACTGCTCCTCGATTCGCAAAATCCCCGAGCGGTCGTAGTACTTCCAGTCGCCGTCCTTCACGCGGATGGGTTCGCCCGCCTCGTCGAGCACGTCCGACGTCCAGTAGCCGCCCGTGGCGCGCACGTTTCCGTCGGGCGTGTAGTGGGTGGCTTGCATCGATCGGGGGTCAGCTGCGTGTTCGATGCGCGACATGATTTCGCCGGTTTCGAAGTAGAAGGTGAAGGTGCCAGTAGGTTGGTCGTCAGTGAATTGGCCTTCGTAATACAAGGTGCCATCAGGCCAAACCCGAACCCACTTGCCCTGCCGCGCCCCCCCCGCATCGACCACGTTGTAGTCCACACCAAACTCCCCATCCGGAACGCGCCCGAGCGCATCTCCGGGTTGGCTCCACGCTCCCCACGAAATCAGTGCCGCTGCTCCAGCGACCAGCACTCGAAACTTTTGCATGCCACGAATTTAAGCGAACTGCACGGGCAGCGTCGACGCCCCGCTCCTCGTTCAACGCGGATTTGTCCTTTTTTATGCACAACGCCCCCCTGGCGAACCCGTTGAACCGTTGAGCGTGTTGTAATTTTGCAAGGCAATTTTTCGATCACTTAACTCAACTCCATGAAAGTTACCGTAGTAGGCGCTGGAAATGTGGGGGCTACGTGTGCCAATGTGTTGGCCACCCGTGAAGTCGCCAACGAAGTCGTCCTGTTGGACATCAAAGAGGGCTTTGCTGAAGGCAAGGCGCTGGACATTTGGGAAACCGCTCCCATCAACTTGTACGACACCCGCACGGTGGGCGTCACCAACGACTACGCGCGCACGGCCGGTTCGGATGTGGTGGTGATCACGAGTGGATTGCCGCGCAAGCCCGGCATGAGCCGCGACGACTTGATCGCCACCAACGCGGGCATCGTGAGCAGCGTGACGGAACAGATCATGCAGCACAGCCCCAACGCCATCATCGTGGTGGTTTCGAACCCGCTCGACGTGATGACCTACTGTGCCTACCTGACGGCGGGCATTGACTCGAAGCGCGTGGTGGGCATGGCCGGCATCTTGGACACGGCGCGCTACCGTGCGTTCTTGGCCGAGGCCCTCGACGTGAGCCCGAAGGACATTCAAGCGGTGTTGATGGGTGGACACGGCGACACGATGGTGCCGCTTCCGCGTTACACGACCGTGGGTGGCATTCCCGTGACCGAGTTGATTGGCAAGGAGGAATTGGACGCCATCATCGAGCGGACGCAGAAAGGGGGGGGGGAAATTGTCAACTTGCTGGGCACTTCGGCCTGGTACGCTCCGGGCGCTGCTGCAGCCCAAATGGTCGAAGCCATCGTGCGCGACCAGAAGCGCATTTTCCCCGCTTGCGTCTGGTTGACCGGCGAGTACGGCATCAAGGACCTGTACATCGGAGCGCCGGTGAAGTTGGGCAAGAACGG
>CAYMHW010000076.1:0-10836 GCA_964390365.1 uncultured Comamonadaceae bacterium
GCTGCAGCATCCGTGCAACCCGCCACCTCGAACTCGTCGCACACGCCGTCACCATCTGCGTCGGCCAAGCACGAGCCATCGCAATCATAACCCGATTCTGCGTAAGCACATGAACCGTTGTCGTCCGTTGCCGAGCTGTCGTAGTTGCAAGCGGCTGCGTCCGTGCATCCACCCGCCTCGAACTCGTCGCAAATGCCATCGCCATCGGCATCGTTCAAGCACACGCCGTCGCAATCGTAACCCGTTTCTGCAAAGGAGCATGAGCCATCGTCATCCGTTGCAGCACTGTCGTAGTTACAAGCCAAAGAGTCGGTGCACCCACCGACTTCAAATTCATCGCAAATGCCGTCGCCATCCGCATCGTTGAGGCAGGTTCCCGAACAATCGTATCCCGTTTCTGCGTAGGTGCAGTCCCCCGCATCGGTCGCCGATGCATTGTAATTGCACGCTTGGTCATCGGTACAACCCGCCACCTCGTTCTCATCGCACACCCCGTCCATGTCGGCATCGTTCAAGCAGTTGCCGCCGCAATCGTAGCCCGCATCTGCATAAGCGCACGAGCCGTCATCTGCCGTCGCCGCCTCATCGAAGTTGCAAGCAGTGCTGTCGGTGCAACCGGGAACATCCGTGTTGCCACCTCCACCGCCTACGGTGTAGGTGCCAGGACCGCTGAACGAATAGGTCAGCTGAACTTGGTTGGCGCCAACGCCCAAGGGGAACACCTGAGCGTTCACCGTCCCGCTGGGCTCACCTGCACAGGTGACCTGCATGAACAGGGTTCGCATGGTCGTGGGATTCGGCAGGCCGTTGGGCGTACCGTTCAACACGTACCAAGCGCCACCGGTGACGTCGTTCACCAAGATGTCCTGACCCGCGAGCGGCGAGATCGCGTTGAAGCTACCCAACCAAGGTTGAGCACTGCTTTCAACGGAACTGATGGCCGTCTGGGGAGGCACCGGCGAGCCCGAGATGCCAATGGTCACCCAGCTGTCATATTGCAACGTGGGGAAGAACCCGAAAAATGCCGGATTCACGCCGTCTGCTGTCGATCCCGATGCGAATCCGTCGTTGTAGAAACCACTCGGCGTGGTCAGCTCCAATGGGGTTTCATCGTTTCCGAAGATTGAACTCAAGAAATCGGTCTCACTGTTCATATCGATGTAGAATCGATAGGTCGTGGTTCCAGGAATGCCGCCGGTGGCATGCGCCTCGACGGTCATGGTATAATCCTGTCCTAGTGAGAAAAGCGCGGTACAGAGTCCCGCGAAAAGCAGCAGAAAACGGCTCATGTTGTGCTAATTTATGGCATCGTAAATATAGCCAAAATCCTGTTAAGATTCGACAGCTATACCCTTGAAGCCGACAAATTACCACTTTTTCCCCTCAAATCCGAACCCGGACGAGGCCGAATTTTGCTCATTTCATGCCCGTGACGCGGAATAATCTCCACGCCTTCAAGGCATTCAGCACAACGCGGCTCCTTTACGAAGCCGCGTGAAAAAAGTTTCGATATTTTTCAGAACGAACCCCCAATCGAGGTCATTCGTCGTCCAAATCCCCCAACCAGTCGTTGTACTTGGGGCGATCTTTGCCCTTCAATCGGGGTTGGCGGGGACCATCAGCCCACATGTCGCGTTCCTTCCGCTTTGCGGTCGTCTTTTTCTTCGGAGCAGGACGAACTGCCGCAGGATCGGGAGCCGCCTGAGGAGCTTCTCCAGGACGACGGCTGAAGTCCCGACTTGCACTTGTTGCGCCCCCCTCTGGTTTCGGACGACCCGGGCCCGCAGCGGGCCGAGCACGCTCCTCCGCCTCCTTCACCACCATCGGAAAACGCATGAACTCCTTCCCATTCAATTCCGCCATCGCCGCTTCTGCAGCCGACTTCTCCCGCATCTGTACAAAGCCAAAACACTTCGACTGCCCCGTGTCGCGATCCGTCACGACCCGGGCATACGCCACTTCACCGAACTGAGAAAACAACTCCACCAAGTGCTCATCTTGCACATCGCGGTTGAGTTTAGCAACGAATAGCTTCATGCGGGTTCAGCGGCTGGAATCAATGGGATCCGCGACAAAGCGGAACCAAGGGTTTGAGTTTGAATGATTTGGCCAAAACGGCCATTTGCACACGAAGGTACATCAAGCCCAACAACTTCCACCACATGCCGAAAAATTTTCAACGGCCTACCAATTGTCGCCATCGACCAGCCGCCCGAGCCCGCCCAAAACGGACCCCTCCCCCTTCGAAGTCCCTCCTGCCTTCGGTGCGTGCGCCAAGATGCGATCCGCCAACCGCGAGAACGGCAAGGACTGCAACCAAACCGTTCC
Source organism: uncultured Comamonadaceae bacterium (assembly GCA_964390365.1). Lineage (GTDB taxonomy): Bacteria > Bacteroidota > Bacteroidia > Flavobacteriales_D > Sanyastnellaceae > JALQTD01. The sequence continues at coordinate 2,329 of CAYMHW010000076.1, forward strand.
CGTGCCCCGCAAAGTGGCGAGGAACAAGCCTTCACCACCGAACAGCATGGACTTCAACCCACCCGCGCGCTCGATGGAATATTCGATGTTGCCAGAAAACGCCACGATGCAGCCCGTGTCGATGCGCAGGGAGTCGTTGACGAGTTCCTTTTGAACCACCGTTCCCCCTGCGTGCAGGAAGGCCAAACCGTCGCCGCGCAACAGCTGCAAGATGAAGCCCTCGCCACCGAAGAAGCCTGCGCCAATCCGCTTGTTGAAGGTCACCGTGACCTCGGTGCCGCGTGCCGCGCAGAGGAAGGCGTCCTTCTGGCACGTGATGCTGCCCCCGATGGCCGCCAAGTCCACTGGCATGATCTTGCCCGGATAGGGCGCCGCAAACGCCACCTTTCGCCGGGAAGTGCCCTGGTTTGTGAAATGGGTCATGAACAGGGATTCCCCCGTCAGCAGCCGCTTCCCCACACCAAGCAGTCCATTGAAAAACCCGCCCGAAGGCTTGGAACCATCGCCCATCCGGGCTTCGAACTGAATGCCGTCTTCCATCCAGTTCATGGCCCCCGCTTCCGCAATCACGGTTTCTTGAGGATCCAGGATGACCTCGACCGCTTGGAGGTCGTCGCCGTACAGCGTGTATTCGATTTCGTGGCTTTGCATGGCTCGAATTTAGGCCAAATCCCCACCCGAATCACCGCCCCGAGCCTCCCGTTGACGTAATTTGGCCTCCATGAAAGTGCATCCCTTCCTGGGCGCGGCCCTGCTCACCGCGTGCGCCCAGCCGCCGCAAGAACCCGCTGACCACCCCATGCGTTTGACCTATCCCCCCGCCCCCACCTCCGCCACCGTGGACACCCTTTGGGGCACCCCCATCGCGGACCCCTATCGCCCGCTCGAAGACGACCGTTCGGAAAGCACGGCCGCATGGGTGACCGCTGAAAACGAAGTCACGTTTGGCTACCTCAGTGGCATTCCTGCCCGTGCAGAGCTCTTGGAACGGTTTGGCCAACTCTACAACTACGAGAAGGTCGGCATCCCGCGGCGCATCGGCGAGGCCTACTTCATCGCGCGCAACAGCGGCCTCCAAAACCAGGCCGTGACCTACCGCCGCGAAGGCCTCAATGGCCCCGAATCCGTGTTCCTTGACCCCAACGCGCTCAGCGCTGAAGGCACGGTCACCGCCACGTTGGGCGCTGCCTCGCCGGACGACCGCTACATCACCGAAATTCGGAACGAAGCCGGAAGCGATTGGCAGATCATTCACGTCCTCGACGCCGTCACCGGAGAGCGGCTCGACGATCGGTTGGAATGGGTGAAGTTCTCCGGAACGAGTTGGGATGCCGGAAGCACCGGCTTTTACTACAGCCGTTATCCCGAGCCGGACGGCAGCGCCCTGTCCCAAGCGAACGGATTCCACAGCGTGTACTTCCACTGCATCGGCACCCCGCAATCGGAGGACCGGCTCGTTTTCCGCGATGAAGAACACCCCAACCGCTACCACTTCACGAGCATTACGGAAGACCGGAAGTACTTGATCCTGAGCACCTCCACCGGCACGGATGGCAACAGCTTGCACCTGTTGGATTTGGCAGATCCGAAAGGCGAGTGGAAACCGATTGTGGAGGGATTCGAGTCGCATTGTTCCATCGTGGATCACGCGGATGGCCGGCTGTTGATGCTGTCGGACATCGGGGCTCCGCGCTATCAATTGGTGTCCGTGGATGCGTCGAATCCTTCGGACCAAACGTCCTGGAACGTGGTCATCCCGCAAAGCGCCGACCTGTTGGAAGGGGTGAGTTCGGCGGCGGGTTCGCTGTTCGCGATTTGGCTTCACAACGCGTGCCACCGCGTGGACCAATACGCCTTTGACGGCACCCACGTGCGCACCATCGAACTGCCTGAATCGGCTGGAAGCGTCGGCGGATTCCGAGCGCGCAAGGACGCCGACGAGGTGTTTTACGCCTTCACCTCCTTCACGCGCCCAACGGAAATCCACCGCCTCAACCCAGTGGACGGCACCTCGGAGCTGTTCGCCCGCCCCAACGTGGACTTCGATCCGGATGATTACGTCACGGAACAGGTTTGGTACCCCTCCAAAGACGGCACCTCCATCCCCATGTTCCTCGTACACCACAAAGACGTGGCTCCCACTGGCGACGTGCCTACTTATTTATATGCCTACGGCGGATTCAACGTGAACCTCACCCCCGGCTTCAACCCCTCGAACCTGCTGCTGTGGGAGCGCGGCGGCTTGTACGCCATGCCCAACTTGCGAGGTGGGGGCGAATTTGGGGAGGAATGGCACCAAGCGGGCATGCTCGAAAACAAGCAGAACGTGTTCGATGACTTCATTGCAGCAGCGGAATACCTGCAGGCTTCGGGGTGGACTCGGCCGGATCGCTTGGCCATCGCCGGCGGATCGAATGGCGGATTGCTGGTCGGAGCCGTCATGACCCAGCGCCCGGAACTCGCCGAAGTGGCCTTTCCCGCGGTCGGGGTCATGGACATGCTGCGGTACCACAAGTTCACCATCGGCTGGGGGTGGATTCCCGAATATGGAAGCGCGGACAACAGCGAGGAAGAGTTCCGAAATCTGTTGGCCTACAGCCCCTTGCACAACCTAAAAGACGGCGTGCGCTACCCCTCCACGTTGGTCACCACCGCCGACCACGACGACCGCGTGGTGCCTGCGCATTCCTTCAAGTTCGCCGCGCGCTTGCAAGCCGCTCACGCGGGAGACAACCCGGTGCTCATCCGCATTGAACAAGATGCGGGACACGGAGCCGGCAAGCCCACCTCGAAAATCCTCGAGGAGCAAGCCGACAAATGGGCGTTCATGCTGGACGCCATGGGGCTCGGCGGGCGGTGAACCTGCCTGAGGTGAGCGTGCCCGTCGAGCGCGCGGGGGCTCGGATTCAGGAAGGACTCGTGGGGTTGTTTCCCGAGGAGCTGCCGTCGCGGAAGGCGTGCAAGAAGGCCTTGGAGGCGCGCCGTGTGGAGGTGATTCGTTTGGGCCAAACCGCGTTCGCCACCACCGCCACGCGCCTCCAACAAGGAGACCGCATCCGCCTCCACCCTGCCGTGAAGCCCCGTCCACAGGGCTCCGCCGCGCCCCTGGTCATCGGGTTCGAAGCCGACGACCACGCCGTGGTATGGAAGCCCGCGGGCTGGGTGACCTCCGGCCCCCAACGCCCCTCCCTGCGCGAGGCGCTTCCCGATGGGGTGACCCCGTTCGAAGGTGCGGGTGGATTGCCGCGTCCGGAGCCGGTGCATCGGTTGGATCGCACGACCGCGGGTTGGGTGCTCATCGCAAAAACGGCAACGGCGGCGGCGAATCTGTCGCAGCAAGTTGAACCGGGCGGCGGCGCCCTAAAAACGTACTTCGCCGTTTGCCAAGGCGTGCCTCCCTCGAGCGCCCACATCCTCGTCCCGCTGGACGGCAAGACCGCCCAAACCGGGCTCATCCGCGTGGCAGCGGGTTCGCTGCAAGGGCAGTCTGCGAGCGCGGTGCGGCTGACGCTTCACACCGGGCGAACGCACCAAATCCGCCGCCACCTCGCCGGACTTGGCCACCCCATCGTGGGCGACGCCGCGTACGGCGGAGGGACGGGATCGCTGCTGCTCGTCTGCACGGATTTGGCCTACAATGACCCCACCACAGGGGAACGCCGAACGACCCACGCGCCGCTCCCCAAGCGATTTCGGCGCATCCCGTGGATCCGTGGCTAAGGGCTATATTGGCCCTTCAATCTCGTCGCCATGGTCCTTGACCGTTTTGCCCGTTCCTGCTATCGCATTCCCGGCTTCCTCCTTTATAGCTTGTACCAGAGCATCCGATTGGCCCGCATTGTCAAGCGAAACCCGGATGACCCCCAGCCCGCGCATGAACACCTGCTCAAGTTCATTGAGGGGGTCCACAAGTTGATGGGCATCGAGGTCACCGTTCGGGGCGAATTGCCGTCGGAACCGTCGGTGTTCATGGGCAATCACCGAAGCTACGTGGACGCGGTGCTCATGCCTTCGAAGTTTCCCGTGACGTTCGTGGCCCGGAGCGAGTCGGAGCACTGGCCCATCATCGGCTGGGGAGCTACGTTGCTGGGAACGATTTGGGTCAACCGCAAGGACCCGGACAGCCGGCGTACCACCCGCGATCGGGTGCGCCAACGCCTCGAAGAAGGCCGGAGCATCATCATCTTCCCGGAAGGCACGACGCACAAGGGGCCCGACTTGTTGGAATACCGCCCCTCCATGTTTTACATCTGCGCCGACGGCGGATTTCCGATTACTCCGGTGGCCATCGAGTACAAGGACCCGGACATCGCGTGGGTGGGCAACGATTGGTTCATTCCGCATGCGTGGAAGCACTTCGGCAAGAAGCGGATCGAGGTGTCGGTGACCTTCGGGGAGACGCAGCGGTTTGAGGACGGAGGAGTGGCCCAAACCGCCATCCACTCCTGGACAGCAAAAACGGTCGCAAGCCTCCGCGAGGCCTACGACCGTTCCTGAACCGAACCGCTCGAAATCAGCGGGTCAGCACCCAATTGCGCGTGGCGCGTCCCTGTTCGCTCGACACTTCAATGGTGTAGACGCCCGGGCCCCATGCGCTCGCGTCGACCCACGTGCGGAATCCCGTGAGCGGGGTTTGAAGGAGGATGCGGCCGGTGGCATCGCTGCAGGTGATTTGGCCTGCTTCCCCTTCGAACCAAAACCCGGTCGCTCCCGGATTCGGGTACAGCGACCACGCGAGCCGCTCCCATTCCTCCACGGCATTCGGCAGCAGCGTGTACTGCGCGCTCACCTCGCCCGAACAGCCGTCCATCGTCTCCAGCACGAACACCGAACCGTTCAATGTTGTAGCATCCCACAACACGGTGACCGTCGTAACGCCCACTCCGGAACTCGCTCCCACAAACGTCCCACCGAGCACGGTCCACTCGAACGTGTTGCCCGAGCCTCCTCCCGTGTAGGTAAAGGTCGTTTCCGAACCGGCCATCGGTGTCACGTCGAACGCGATGGTACCTTGGGCCACGTAAGTGCACCCTTCGTTCACGTTCGCTGCGGGGTCGTAGTTGCAAGCCGATGCGTCCATGCACCCGAGAACGGCAGGAACTCCCGCGCATTCACAGGATGCTGTGATGGCATCGAGTACTGTTTCCGCATCCCCGTCGTCGCATGCCTCGCCCACCACCAGGCAGGTGCCGTCGTCGGCCGTGGCCGCCACATCGTAATTGCACGCTGCCTCATTTGTGCAACCAGGAATCGCTGGCAGGCACACCTCGTGCGACACCGACGACCCGAAGTCGGGATCGCCCATGCTCGCCAACACCAACCCATCCGCAGTCGCCAACACGTAATTGCCGTCCACGTTGCAGCCGAACCAAACCGAGCCTCCCAAACCGTCTCCATACCCGTCGGTGACGGTCAAGGTCAAGCACGCATTCGTGAGGCAACCCGTCCATACGTATTCTGTGGCGTCGTCTTGGTAGGTGTCTTCCTCCACAGAAGCCAGCACGTTGCCCGCAGCGTCCACGACGCTCCATCCGGTTTCATCCGGGTAACAATCCGTGGTCACTGTCATCACCACATCCGTGCAAGGCAAATCGCACGATCCGTCGTCGATGGTCGCGGTCTCATCGTAGTTGAATGCATCCGGATTCGTGCACCCTGGAATGAGCGCCGAACAATCCGGCAACTCCACCATCAACGTATCCGAGTGCAAGCTATCGGTGGCGAAATAGACCTCGAAGGTCGTCGGCCCGGTCCAGTGCTCCACTTCCAACGGCACGCCATCGGCCAACACCCAACCCAAATCCTCCAAGGCAAAGCACTCAAACCCATCCGCACCCCAACACAGGCTATCAGCCGAGCACAGGAAGCTGCTGAAATCCGCCGTAAAGGTCACGGAGGTCGCCACCTCCATCATGTCGTCATCGTACCAGCACATGCTTTCCACGCCGAAGCCCTCGATGTCGCACACAACGGGACCGCAGTTGCCCAAGGCCAAGTTGATCGAATTCGCCACGTTCAACCGACCACCGGTTACGGTTTCGCCGACGAGGTTCGGAACCACGTCCACCCCATCGAGCAAGTAGCCACGCACCAAATCCGCAGCAGCGCCCGGATTCACCAGCGCAAGCCCCGCCAAATCCGAGCACGGCGCGCTGTAAATCAACGCAATCGCCCCCGCCACACACGGACTTGCAAAGGAGGTGCCCGAGGTCGATCCGTAGCCACTCGACCCGGATGGGAGGTAGACGTTCTCCCCCGGTGCTCCGAGGTCAATGGTCGTTGCCCCGTAGCCGGAGAAGGTCCGCACGTCGTTGTTGTTCGTCGCTGTGACCGAAATCATGTAGTCGCTGTCGCAGGCGGTGGGCATGTCGCCCACGGCATCCACGTTGAAGTTCGAGTTGGTCGTGGCCCCGCAGTTCAAAATGCCCGAAGCGCCGAGGTCGTCATAAAAAGCGCACCAAATCGGATAGTTCGACGGGTCCGCGCCGTCGATGCCCCAGCTCGCGTTGGTGGCCACCACGAAGGCCCCGAGCGCACCGCCGGTGGCCGTGTACTGTTCGCGCATCACCTTCGGATACTCGTATGCGGCAATGACCCCGGACTCGCTGATGCCACCCATGTCCACTTGCATGATGTCCACGTCCCAGTTGACACCGACGCCTCCCGTTCCGTTGTTGCCCGTGGCTCCGATCATGCCACTTACGGACGTGCCGTGCCCGCCGGCTGCGATGTTGTCGTTGTTGCCTGTCGTGTTCCAGCCGTCGATGTCGTCAACGTAGCCGTTGTTGTCGTCGTCGATGCCATTGCCTGGGATTTCGTGGGGATTGGTCCAGTGGTTCGCAATGAGGTCGACGTGGTTGTAGTTGCTGCCGCCGCCTTCGATGACGCAGACGACGATGCGGTCGCCGTTGGCCGTGAAGCCGCCCGTGGTGATGTCCCATGCGGCGTCGGAGTCGATGTCGTGGTCGCCGGATTGGACGTGGTGCCATTGCTGGCCAAAATTGGGATCATTGGGCACCAACCGCTCCTCCACGTAATGATTGTATTGAGCGGCGACGACGTCCGGGTGGCGGCTGACGTCGCGCAGCACGGCGTCGAGCCCCGCGTCGGGCGCCGCAATCAGGTGGATGTTCGAGCTCCGTGAAGGCGTGGAAATCCACGACACGTCCCAGCCTTCTGCACGGACGGAGGCCGCCCAGGTTTCCACCGCAACGTCGGGATTGAGTTTAACAAGGAGTTCTCCAGGGGCGTGGTCGCCTGGGGTTTGGGCTCGGAGGGTGCCGAGAGCCAGTAAGCTCATGGCAAGGAGGGCCAATGGGTTCAGTTTCATGGACGCAGGTTTGGCCCTAAAATACGACACGCACCGCAATCGCAACCTCGCCTGCGGTTTCCGCGTACACCCTCCCAAAATTGCAATCACCATGTGCTCCATCACCGCACTGCTTCAAGCGCAGGGCACCACGGACGCGGACCGTGCCCTCGCCCTCGACGTCTCCAAATCGCAACGGCACCGTGGACCGGATTGGTCCGGGGTCTTCCAATGCGAATTCGGCATCTTAAGCCATGAACGGTTGGCCATTGTTGACGTCAGCAGCGGCGCGCAACCGCTCATCGACCGCGAAACGGGCGTGGCCTTGGCGGTGAACGGGGAGATCTACAACCACCGCGCTCTGCGCAAGGAATCGGCGTATCCGTTCCAAACGGGATCCGACTGCGAGGTCATTTTGGCGCTGCACCGGTTGGGGGATCGCGACGTGTGGAATCGGTTGCACGGGATGTTCGGCTTTGTGTTGCTCGACCCGCGCGATGGCAGCTGGGTCATCGGGCGCGATCCCATCGGCATCATTCCGCTTTACTTCGGCCACGATGCAGCAGGGCGGCTGTTGGTGGCTTCCGAGATGAAGGGGTTGGCAGATCACTGCGACGACGTGCAGGAGTTTCCTCCAGGGCATGTTTGGTACAGCACGGATGAAGCACCCACGCGCTACTTCGATCGGGATTGGATGCAATGGGATTCCCACCCGAAGCAAGCGTACCGGCCCGAGGAACTCAACGCGGCGCTGAAGGCTGCGGTGAAGAGTCACCTCATGGGCGACGTGCCGTACGGACTGTTGATCTCGGGCGGACTGGATTCGAGCGTCATCGCGGCGCTCGCCCAGCAGTTTGCGCGGCAACGGGTGGACGAGGACGAGGCGAGCGAGGCGTGGTGGCCGCGGATTCACAGCTTCAGCATCGGGTTGGAAGGCAGCCCGGATTTGGCCGCCGCCGCACAAGTTGCCCAACACATCGGCACGGTGCACCACCCGCTGACGTTCACCATACAAGAAGGCCTCGACGCCCTCGAAGACGTCATTCGCCACGTCGAAACCTACGACGTCACCACCATCCGCGCATCCACGCCGATGTACCTGATGGCGCGCCAAATCAAGGCCATGGGCATCAAGATGGTCCTGAGCGGCGAAGGGGCCGACGAGCTCTTCGGTGGCTACCTCTACTTCCACATGGCCC
>CAYMHW010000077.1:0-10014 GCA_964390365.1 uncultured Comamonadaceae bacterium
CCCACCACGGCCGACACCGTGGTTTCGGCATCAACGGGAATGGGCACCTTCAGCGCTTCGACTTCGGGGCTCACGGGAGGGACAACCTACTTCGTGCGCGCCTTCGCCACGAATGCCATTGGCACGCAATACGGACCAGAAGTTTCGTTCACCACGCTGTGAATTCAAGCGGCTTTCCCTCCGGGGAAGGCCGCTTTTACCCTTTCAGAGCCTTCAGCTCCGCCCAATCCTGCGGCACCGGCGTCGCGGTCACCACATCGGGCACGTCCTGATCGCTCAAGAACTTCAGGACCAAATCATTGAACAGCTCCGGCGCCTCGATGCTGCACACGTGACCGCAGTTCTCGATGACCGCCAGCCGCATGTTCCGCTGAATCCGCGCAAACCGCTCTGCCGCCCGGAAAAAAATGTGGTCCTGATCCCCCATCACCACGAGCCCCTTCTTCTCCACTGGTCGGTTCACGTACTGCGCAACCAACTTGAAGAACGGTTTGTACAGCTCCACCCACTTCAAGAATTCGCGCTGGCTCAACCGGCGGCTCTGGCGACGGAAGATGTAACGACTCAGCCGGTGGTTCTTACGCGGCAAGACGATGAAGCTGAACAACCAGTACAACGCTTGGTACGGCAACACGTAATTCAACGCCTTGCCCGCGTGCACGAACAGGTGCATCGCCCTGCTGCCATCGAAAATCGCCCCGGCCATGACCATGCGGTCGATGAGCTCGGGCCGTTCGATGTCGATCTTTTGCAGGATGACGCTCCCGATGCTGAGGCTTACGAAATGCGCCTTGTTGATGCCGAGGTGGTCCACCAGGTGCAGCACGTCCTCCGCCACGATGTCGAAATCGTAGGCCGGGTATTCCGGAAGGATGTCCTTCGAATAGCCGTGGTCGCGCAAGTCGATGAGGAGCAGCCGATAATGGGCCGCGAACGCATCGATTTGGAACTTCCACGTGCGGATGGAGCCGCCTGCGCCGTGGACGAACACGAGCCACGGGGCATCGGGCTGCTGCGCGATGATCTCGTGGTGGAGCAGCGTCCGGCCGTTCACGTCTTGCAAAGGTTGCGGCGTCGACATGCTACGAATTTACGGCTGTTTGGGCGCAGTTGGTGCGCGTTGGAAGTCAGGACTTTCCGTGAGGGGCTGGTCGGGTTTGGCATAGGACAAACGCGCCAACGGCCGCAACCCATGGTACCCGTCCAAGCCCGTGATGGCCGCCACCTCCGCGCGCGCCAAATCCACCGCGCCATCCTCGGTCCACAGCTCCTCAGCGAACTCCACCCACCGCAGCGCGCCGACGATGAACTTGCACCCGTTGGGCAACGCGAGTTCCTCCTGCAACTCCAGCCCCATGCGGACCGGCGATTCCGCCACCGCCGGCGCCTCGAACCCGCACCGAAACAGCGGGGTCAAACCCACCGCCTCGAACTCGCTCGTGCCGTCGGGGTAACGGGCCGACGTTTGGTGCGCCTGCTTGAACCAGCCGGTGGCCACGTGGTTCAGCGTGTACTGTCCGGTTTCCTTCAGGTTGTGGTAGCTGTGGCTGCCGCGTTCGCGCTCGACCGGTGGGCGCATGACGTGGCCGAGGAGCGCGGGGTCGGAACCGAGGTGCACCACCGAGCTGATGATGGCGCAATTCGGCGCGCCATCCGGTCCCTGGGTTCCGATGAGGTTCGCGGGTTTCACCCCGCTGATCGAATTCACGAGGTGCCCGCGGCGCCTGCGCTCCATGCCGCTCAGCGCCTCCCAATCAAACGTCAAGTCGCTCATTTGCGGACGCTCGACATCCCGCCATCCACGGCAAGCACTTGACCGGTCATGCTGGCCGCGGCCGGGCTGAGCAGCCAAGCCGCCAACGACGCCACCTCATCCGCTGCCGCGATGCGTCCTGCGGGATGGCGTTCCGCCGCCGCCGTGCGCTTCGCTTCGGAATTCAGGAGCGACTCGGCGAGGGACGTATCCGTCAACGACGGGGCAATCGCGTTGACGCGGATGGCCGGTGCCCACTCGGCGGCCAGCGTCCGGCTCAGCCCTTCAACCGCGCCCTTCGCCCCCGCGATGGAAGCGTGGTACGGCATGCCGGTTCCGACTGCCACTGTGCTGAAGAGCACGACGGAAGCGTGGCCGGCGGCTTGGAGCAGCTTGTGGTTCGCTTGCAGGGTTTGGACAGCGCCGAGGTAGTTCACCTCGAGGTCGCTGAGGAATTGCTCGCGCTTGAGCCCCCGAAGCGGCTTGAGCGAAATGCTTCCTGGGCAGTAGGCCAAACCATGGAGCTCCGAAGCAAACCCGCTGAGGTCGCACGGATGCGCCACGGCATCGAACACGAGGCTCTGGTAGTTCGCGGAATGCGCATCAGCCGGGCGCTGAACGCCGGTGCGCGACACGCCGATGACCTCCGCACCTGAAGCGAGCAGTTGTTCCCTCAGCGCGGCACCGATGCCGCGGGAATCGCCGATGACCGCCACCTTCATGACGCGCCGTTTTGCAGGTCCACCAATTGTTGTTCCACCTTGGCCGCTTCGGCCATGCAGGCATCCGATTTGGCCCGATCGATGGTGCTCAATCGGTGCGCTTCTGCCAACAGCCGAGCGTGCTCCTTCCGAAGCCGCTTAGCGGGGTCTCGTTTAAACCATCCCATGCCGGAAGAACAGCGTCCCGCCCGGCATTGTTCGCATCAGCTGAACTCCGCGAGCTTCGCTTCGATGGCAGCGATTTTCGCGTCGGCATCCGTCAACTTCTTGCGCTCGAGGTCCACGACTTGGTCGGGCGCGTTCTGCACGAAGCGCTCATTTGCCAACTTGCTCTCCACGCCCTTGCGGAAGCCGCGGATGTAATCGAGCTCTTTTTGGAGTTTGGCCTTTTCCGCTTCCACGTCCACGTTCGCGCCAAACGGCAAATAAAACGCGTGCGTTCCGACCAAGAATCCGAAGCTGTTGGGCACCTTCTCGGTCACCGCAGACACCGCCTCCAAATTGCACAGGTGCATGACCCCCGGTTCGAGGTACGCCGGATACCCTTCGCCCGCCATGTGATGGAGCGTCAGCTTTTCCTTGTTCGGCACCTGATTGTCCTTGCGGATGGTGCGCACTTCTGAAACGATTTGCTTGAACACTTCAAAGTCTTCCAGCAAGGCCGCATCAACGGCGCTGGCCACCGGCCACGGCGCCACCACGATGGCGTCCTCCGGCCCTTTGCGCTCGCCCATCCAGTGCCACAATTCCTCCGTCAAGAACGGCATGAACGGATGGAGGAGCTTCAGCAAATCCTCGAACAGCGCCACCGTCTCCTTGCGCGTCACCGCGTCGATGGGTTGACCGAAAGGCGGCTTCACGAGCTCCAAGGTCCAGCTGCAGAAATCGTCCCAAACCAAGCGGTACGTGGTCATCAACGCTTCGCTCAACCGGAACTCGGCAAACAGCCCCTCCAGCTCTCCGATGGTCGCATTCAACCGGCTCCGCATCCAGCGAATCGCGAGCGCAGCGGCCTCGGGCTGGGCCGCGTCCTCCGACACCTCCCACCCGTTCACCAACCGGAACGCGTTCCAAATCTTGTTCGAAAAGTTCCGCCCCTGCTCACACAACTTGTCATCGAAGGGCAAGTCATTGCCGGCGGGCGAAGTCAGCAGCATGCCCACGCGCACGCCGTCGGCTCCAAACTGCTCCATCAGTTCGATGGGGTCCGGGCTGTTTCCGAGGCTCTTCGACATCTTCCGGCCTTGCTTGTCGCGCACGATGCCGGTGTAGTACACGTTCTTGAACGGCGCCTCCCCGCGGTATTCGTACCCGGCAATGATCATGCGCGCCACCCAAAAGAACATGATTTCGGGCGCCGTCACCAAGTCCGCCGTCGGGTAATAGTAACTGACCTCCTCCTCGCTGTAAAGTCCGTCAAACACCTGAATGGGCCAAAGCCAACTGCTGAACCACGTGTCCATCACGTCCTCATCCTGCCGCACATCGCCGAGCTCGAGCCCTGCGTTTCCACTCTTTTCCCGAGCAGCCGCCAACGCCTCTTCGGCCGTCTTCGCCACCACGTAATCGTCGTCCCCTTCCCCGAAATACCACGCCGGAATGCGGTGTCCCCACCAGAGCTGGCGGCTGATGCACCAGTCCTTGATTTGCTCCATCCAGTTGCGGTAGGAGTTCTTGAACTTCGGCGGGAAGAACCGGATCGTGTCGTCCATGACGTGGGCCAAAGCCGGTTTCGAAATCTCCGACATCGACATGAACCACTGCAACGACAGCCGCGGTTCAATGACCGCATCGGTGCGCTCGGAGCGGCCGACCTTGTTCGTGTGCGGCTCGACCTTGACGAGGTTGCCGGACGCTTCGAGGTCCTTGACAATGGCCTTCCGCACGTCGAACCGGTCCATGCCCACGTAATCGCCACCGTGCTCGTTGAGCGTGCCGTCGGCGTTGAGGATGTCGATGGTTTCGAGGTTATGGGTCTTGCCGAGCTCGTAGTCGTTCACGTCGTGAGCGGGCGTGACCTTCAAGCAGCCCGTCCCGAATTCGCGATCCACGTATTCGTCCTGGATGATGGGGATCCACCGTCCGCAGAGCGGCACCTGGGCCCGCTTGCCATGGAGGTGGGTGTAGCGTTCGTCCTCGGGGTGGACGCAGATGGCCGTGTCGCCGAGGATGGTCTCGGGGCGGGTGGTGGCGATGTTGAGGTGTCCACCGCCTTCGACCTCGTAGCGGAGGTGGTAGATTTGGCCTTGCTCCTCCTTGTGGATCACTTCCTCGTCGCTCAAAGCCGTGAGCGCCACCGGATCCCAATTCACCATGCGCACCCCGCGGTAAATCAAGCCCTTCTCGTACAAATCGATGAACGTGTCCACGACCCCCTCGTAGTACTTCTCGTCCATCGTGAACCGCGTGCGGTCCCAATCGCAGCTCGCACCCAACTTCTTGAGTTGCTCCAGGATGATGCCGCCGTGCTCGTGGGTCCACGCCCAGGCGTGCTCCATGAATTCGTCGCGGCTCAGATCGCTTTTCTTGATGCCTTCCTTGCGCAACCGCTGCACCACCTTCGCCTCGGTCGCAATGGACGCATGGTCGGTTCCCGGCACCCAACAGGCGTTCTTGCCCTGCATGCGCGCGCGGCGAACGAGGACGTCCTGGATGGTGTTGTTGAGCATGTGCCCCATGTGCAACACCCCCGTGACGTTCGGTGGTGGAATCACGACCGTGTAAGGCTCGCGCTCATCCGGCACGGACTTGAAAAATCCGTGTTCAAGCCAATAGCCGTACCACTTCGATTCCGCCTCAGCGGGGTTGTAGGTTTTCGGGAGTTCCATCGTTGGGGTCTTTGAAGGTGTGCAAAAATCGCACATTAAGTGGCATCAAAAAAAGCACCGCCCCATTTCGGGAGCGGTGCTTTCAGTTCAGCGCTGAAACGCTGTCTTATTCCTTGTTCGTAGGAGCGCCTGCTGAAGTGGACTTCACAGGTGCACCTGCGCCCGCATCGGCTGCGTCCACCTTTCCTTTGATGCGGATGACCTTTGTCGGCTCGTTCGCAGCGTTGGAGGTAATGGTTACGGACTTGTTGATGGGGCCGATGCGCTTCGTGTCGTAGCGCACCGTGATTTCCGACGTGCCACCGGGCATGATCGGATCGGTGTCGCACTTCGGCACCGTGCAGCCGCAAGAACCTTTGCAACGCGAAATGATGAGCGGTTCCGTACCCGAATTGGTCACCGTGAAGACGCAAGCGCCGTCCGCGTTTTGTTGGATGGTGCCGTAGTCGTGCACTTCCTTGTCCAACGAAATGAGGGGGCCGTTCGCAACTTCTTGGGCTTGAACGAAGGTGAAGAAACCGAGGCCCAAGACCACGGCTGTCAAGAACTTTTTCATGGTGTTTTGGTTCTGTTGAGCTGATTGATTGAATCCGAAAGATACGGAGTTTACGGGAGTTGTTCGCATGATGTTTCGATTTTCAGATTTGTTTGGACTTGATGTCCATTGAGCTTTCTGAGGGGAGCTCGAGTCGAAAATCATGCCAAAAAAAGGCCGCCTGTTTCGAGGCGGCCTTTCTTTCATCCAAATCGCTTATTCGCAGTTGAGTCCGAAGCTCGCCAAGAAGGCCAGCAAGTCGTTCGTTCCCACCGCACCGTCGTTGTTCAAATCACCGGGGCAAGCGCTGCCTGCTTCGATGATGCACGAACCGTCGTCGGTGTTCGCTTCTGCGCTGTAGTTCGTTGCGTTCTCGTAGGTGCAACCGTAAACAATCGGCGTCACGCAATCCGCGTCGTTGCCACCGAAGAACGGGTTGTATTCCACGAACATCGGGTTCGAGCAGCCCACACACGGATCGCAGCTGCCGAAGCACGGACCGACCGTGGTCAAGACCGAAGGCACTTGGATGACGCGGTTTCCACCGTTGCCGCAAGGCGAAACGGACTCATCCGCCCCCCACTCGTTGCCGTTGACGTACTTGTACTCGTACGTTCCAGCTTGGAGTTGGACCTGCACTTCGTAGATGCCGAAGCCGATGGGTGACATGGCCAATGAGCTCGGATCCCAACCTTGGAAACCACCCGCCAAATGCACGCCGTTGGGGCTGACCGTCTCCTGAGACATGTTCACCCGGAAGGCCACCAAGTAGGTGCACGAACCATCGTCCACGTTCGCGCCCTCATCGAAGTTCAAGGCGTCCATGTCCGTGCAGCCGTTGTAGAGGCAGTTGCCCGGATCCGTGGCATTTGCGTTGTAGTTGTCTGCTGCTTCGTCCTGGCAACCCACAATTTCATTGCAATCCAACACGCCGTCTTCATCCGCATCGGGGTAAGCGCACGCCAAGCTCAGGTCGCAAGGCGACGTGAAGTTGCAGGCACCTGGATCGGCGCAACCGATGGCGAAGTTGCTCATCGGAGCCACCCACAGGTATTGGCCGTTGCTGACCGCGATGGGCGAAACCCAGTAGCCGTCTTGCTCGACGAGGAACACCATTTGGCCAGCGATGCTGACCGCGATGTTATCGCCGCAAATGCCGAAGGCCGTGACGCTGGCCACTGCAACCAATTCACCGAGCAAGCCCGTCGGGTCCGACACGTTGCTCAAACCGAGGTTGCCCCCCGTGCCATCGCCCACGATGACGCCGTTGACGGCGATGTTCGGGTTCACTGATCCCGCTGACTCGCAGGCCGCGCCGAGTGCCTCATAAGGCGTACCCGTCAAGGTCAAACCGACCAACCAGGGAGCATCAACTCCCGTGGGCAACGTCGTATCCAAGTAGTCACACGAGCCGTCGTTTTCGTTCGCCGCACCGTCGTAGTTGCACGCAATCGGATCCGTGCAGCCTGGGATGGCCGTGGCGTTGCCGTCGCAATCAAATCCTTCTTCAGCGTACTCACAAGAACCGTCGTCGGTGGTGGCCAGTGAGTTGTAGTTGCAGGCCGCATCGTCCGTGCAACCCGGGCCGAGTTCGACCAACTCCCACGAAGCGGCCAAACGCGGTGCCGTGTAGTCCTGGATGATGTCAATCCAGTAGTTCGCTTCTTCCGGACCCATGGTGGGGTTCAGCGTCAACTGGGTTGAGGCCATACCGGGGTCCACCGCAGCGATGGTCTCGTAATCCCACCACTGCCAGGGCGAGCTGTCGTACGGCTCCGAAGGCACACCGCCCACGTAGTTGTTAAAGACCGGGTACAATCCGTCCCAACCGTTGTTGTTGTCGGATGCGGGATCAGGCAGGCCAAGGTTCGCGAAAATCGCATTGTTGTTCGTGGCGTAGCCGTTGATTTCTTCGTGCACGTCGTACGCACCGGAAACTTCAATCACCGGCTCGTTGGTGGTCGGAACCACGAGCACCGCCGTTTCGTAAGGAGCAAACGGATCGTGCGGGGTATGGAACGACACCATCGGAATGTCGCCTTCGTCGAGCCAGTTCAAATCGCCGAGCGCACCACCCATGTTCATTTGGAAGCTGAACTCGGAGCTGTAGCCCACGTGGTTGGCCATGCAAAGCTGAGTGACGCCATCGGGTGCGTATGTATCCGTGGTGGCATCGGGGTTCCCGTGGATGGTTTCGATGACCATCGGGATGAAGTTGCCGCCGTTGTTGTACCAAAACTTGGTGATCGGAGCCCCTGCATCGTCCAAAATGATGTCGTTGTAATCCGAAATCGTAGAAGAAGCCAGGGTGATGTATCCGCCCGTGCCCTCACCGAACATCGCAATGCGCGAACCGTCCACGCCCCACGGATTGCCATCCTCGGCAACGGTCTTGCGGAAATAACGGACGGCCGTGCGGCTGTCCTGAACGCCGCGGTACGCCGCTTGAATCAACTGAATGGAACGCTCCTGCTGCGTCGCCGCGAGCGGGTTCCAACCCAAACGGTAATCCACCGATGCCACGACGTAGCCCATCCGAGCAAAGCGCGAGCAGATTTCCACCGCCGCACTGTCCGTGCGCGTTCCGAGCGGGCTTCCGTTCAAGAATTGCGGGAGGAAGTTACCGGTGTGGAAGTACAGGATGACCGGACGTTCCGTCTCGGTGTCCCCTGCCGGCTCGTAGATGTCCATGAGCAAGTTCTGGGGAGCGGGGGGAGCGCCCTGCAAGGCGGGCAACACCGAGATGTTCTCGCCATACACGACGCCGGAAGTCACGACGACGTCTTCGAACACTTCGTCGATGTAACGGGTTTGGTCTGAGAATGAGTTCTCATTCAGCAAGCCCATCGCAACGCCCATCCGTGGGCTGTTGTAGTCGTCAATTTGTTCGATCCAACCCATGGCCTCCGCCTCGCTCATCGTGGGGTTCAAGCTCAGCTGGGTGGCTGCAACCGTCGGATCGATGGCCGCAGCAGCCGCGTAATCCCACCACTGCCAAGGTGCGCTGTCGTACGGCTCCGTCGGGTTGCCGTTCGCATCGAGTTGGTTCAAGACCGGGAACAACCCGTCCCAGCCCATGTTCGCGGGGGCACCTGGATCGTCGAATCCGAAAGCTGCGAACACTTCGTTGTTGTTCGTCGCGTACCCGTTGATCTCCTGGTGCACGTCGTACGCACCCGACACTTCAATGACGGGCTCTTGCGTCGTCGGAACGATGAGCACCGACGTTTCGTAGGGAGCAAACGGGTCGTAAGGCGTTTGGAACGAAACCATCGGCATGTCGCCTTCGTCCAACCAGTTCAAATCACCCAACGCACCGCCCAAGTTCATTTGGAAGCTGAAATCCGAGCTGTAGTCCACGTGGTTTGCGATGCACAGCTGCGTGACTCCGTCTGGCGCGAAGGTGTTGGTGGTCGCATCGGGATTGCCGTGAATGGTTTCGATGACCATCGGGATGTAATTCGCCCCGTTGGTGTACCAAAACTTAGAAATCGGAGCCCCCGCGTCATCCAAAATGATGTCGTTGTAGTCCGAAATCGTGGCAGAGGCCAACGTGATGTAACCGCCGGTGCCTTCACCGATCATGCCGATTTTCGTGCCGTCAATTCCATACGGATCGCCATCTTCGGCCTCCGTTTTCCGGAAGAAACGAACCGCCGTGCGGCTGTCCTGCACGCCGCGGTAGGCGGCTTGGATCAGCTGCAAAGAACGCTCCGCTTGTGTAGCAGCGAGCGGGTTCCAACCAAGGCGGTAGTCCACCGAGGCCACCACGTATCCCTTTTGCGCATAACGCGTGCAAATCTCAACGGCGGTGTTGTCCGTCTTGGTTCCGAGCGGACTGCCGTTGATGTACGGCGGCAAGAAGTTTCCGGTGTGGAAGTAGAGCAGCACCGGACGATCGGTTTCGGTGTCGCCGGCCGGTTCGTAAATGTCCATGACCAGCGGCTGCGCCATCGGCGGAGCCCCTTGCATCGCTGGCAAAACGGTGATGTTGGACCCGTAGACGACATCGGAAGTGACGGTCACTTCGTCGAAAACGGGATCGAGGTAGCGCGTTTGCGCGAAGGCTGCAGACGACCCGAGGGCCAAGGCAGCAGCGGCCATTAAGAACCTGTTCATGCGATTTGGTTTCAGCGGTTGGTTCAACGTTAGTTTGGCAACAAAGTACGAAAAAAA
>CAYMHW010000078.1:0-9468 GCA_964390365.1 uncultured Comamonadaceae bacterium
GGGGGGGGGGGGGGGGGGGGGGGGGGGGGGTTGGGGGGGGGGGGGGGGGGGGGGGCGGGGGGGGGTGGGGGGCGGGGGGGGGGGGAGTTGCGTGGGGTTTGGCATCCGCAGCGGCATGGCGTGACGCGGTTGGAGGTGCGGGATGGTGGGGTGTGGTGTTCGTTTGAGGGGGTGGGATTGGAGGGGGAGGCGCGGCCGGTGCAGGCGACGTTCTTCGGGGAGGAGCCGCGTGGGGCGCAGTTGCCGGAGGCGTGGTCGGGTTACCGGCAGGCGGCGATGCGTGGAGGCCAAACCGCTTGGCGGACCGCCTCCGCGGACCGCCGATCGGGCTCATCTGCACATCCCGCGCTCTGCGGCCGAGGGGACGGCACCCGACTCGCAATCGAACGCACGAACGGCGAGCGCCTCACGGTCTTCGGTTGGACGGACAGCATCGGAGTGGCGGCCGAATGGGCCGCGCGCGGCTGGGCGTGGGGCGATTCCGTGCCGTGGGCGCGCATCGAGGCCGACGGGCTGCACGTGGGAACCGGCAATTGGTCCGCACCTGCGAGCGTGCAGGGCTTGGCCCCGGTGGACGAATGGACCTGGACCCGCGAGTCGGGTTACCGCGAAGCCTTGGCAATCGGCTCCGGCCGAATGGCTTGGACGGGCGCGCCCGCTCCGGAAGCCGTCCAGGCGCTGGAGGCCGCGCCCGCTATGGCGGTCGCGCAGCGATCGCTCGGCCGCGTGCGCAATCACCGCTCGGGCAAACGCATGGACGTGCGCTGGGAAGATGGCGTCGTGAAGGCGTTTGAGGGCGACGCGGAGGTGTGGGCGGTCGAGGTGAAGGGCGAGCTGCTCGGGGGTGCGGAGGAAGTGGATTTGTACCGAAACAACAAGTTCCAATGCGCCTTTGCGACCACGGAAGGGGTGCACTTGATCGATGTCTTGGGCCGCGAGGTCAAGGGCTTTCCGATCCAGCCGGCGGGCGGGGTGTCCGCGTGGCTGCTCGCGGATTACGACCGGGATGAGCAGTACCGGTTTTTGGTGGCGACGGCGAGCGGCGAGTTGCTGAACTACCGGGAGGAGGGCGAGCGGACGCCGGGGTGGAATTTCAAGCCGACGGGCGAGGCGATTGCGCATTTGGCCCACCTCCGCATCGGTTCGAAAGATTACCTCTTTGCAAGCCAAACCGATGCCCACGTGCGCCTCCTCAGCCGCACCGGCAACGACCGCGAGACCACCGACGTCCAAGTGCCGCCCACCGCGCCTCCCGCCTTCCGGCTCGGCGGCAGCATCGGCGGCAGCACGGTCCTGTTCATCGGCGCGGACGGCTGGGTCGAGGAACGCACCATCGGCACGAACGAGCCCGTCGGCATGGACCACCGCACGCAGGGCGCAGCCGTCGCAACCGAAGACGTCGACGGGGATGGAAAGGCGGAAGTGGTGGTCACCGATGCCCAAGGCGCCCGCTCCGTTTGGAACCAGCGCAACGAGCGCGTCGAGTGAATCAGCTCAGCACCGAACGGCTGATGACGATGCGCTGCACCTCCGAAGTGCCCTCGTAAATCTGCGTGATTTTCGCATCCCGCATCAGGCGCTCGACGTGGTATTCCTTCACGTAGCCGTAGCCGCCGTGGATTTGGACCGCTTCCACCGTCTGCTTCATCGCCACTTCTGAAGCGTAGAGCTTCGCCATGCTCGAGGCCAAATCGTAATCCTCCCCCTGATCCTTCAACCACGCCGACTTGAGCACGAGCAAGCGCGCCGCCTCAATCTGCGTAGCCATGTCGGCCAACTTGAACGCGATGGCCTGGTGGCGCGAAATCTCCTTCCCGAAGGCCTTGCGCTCTTGCGAGTAAGCCAAGGCGAGTTCGTAGGCACCTGAAGCGATGCCGAGCGCTTGTGCGGCGATGCCGATGCGTCCGCCTGCGAGCGTCTTCATGGCGAACTTGAAGCCGAAGCCGTCTTCGCCGATGCGGTTTTCCTTCGGCACCTTGACGTCGTTGAACATCAGGGTGTGCGTGTCGGATCCGCGGATGCCGAGTTTGTCCTCCTTCGCGCCGACGATGAAGCCCGGCATGTCGCGCTCCACGATGAGCGCGTTGATGCCGCGGTGGCCTTTCTCGGCGTCGGTTTGGGCGATGACGAGGTAGGTCGAGGCGGAACTGCCGTTCGTGATCCAGTTCTTCGTGCCGTTGAGCAGGTAGTGGTCGCCCATGTCGATGGCCGTCGTCCGCTGGGACGTGGCGTCGGATCCGGCTTCCGGTTCGCTGAGGCAGAAGGCGCCGATTTTTTGGCCCGAAGCCAACGGGACGAGGTACTTCTGCTTCTGCTCCTCGGTGCCGTAAGCCTGCAATCCATAGCAAACCAACGAGTTGTTCACGCTCATGCACACGCTCGCCGACGCGTCGATCTTCGAGATTTCTTCCATCGCCAAGGCGTAGGAAACCGTGTCCATGCCGGAGCCGCCATACGCCGGGTCGACCATCATGCCCATGAAACCGAGCTCGCCGAGCTGCTTGATTTCTTCTGCGGGGAATCGTTGTTCCCGGTCGCGCTCAATCACGCCGGGTTTGAGTACATTTTGGGCGAAATCGCGGGCGGCGTCGCGCACAGCGATTTGTTCTTCGGTGAGTTGGAGGTTCATTGCCTGCTCGCTTAGTGAAACAAATCCGTTCGGTCGCGAAGATACAGCCCCTCCGACCGTTCGAAGCATGGAAGCCGCACAAACCGCCCCCATCCCGCCCCAAACCGCCCTCGGCCTCATGAGCGGGACCTCGCTCGACGGCCTCGACATCGCCCGTTCCCGGTTCGAGCGCACGGCGTCGGGGCGCATCCGGGGCGAGCTGTTGGTCTTTGAGTCCGTGCCCTTTCCCGACGACCTCGCGGCCCGGCTCCGAGCGCTTTACACGGCGGACGCCCGTGAATGGGCGGCGTGTGCTGCGGCCTTTTCGACCTGGTGCGCCGAAGCGGTGATCGCCACGGGTTTCACGGCCGACGTCATCGGCTTCCACGGCCAAACCACCTTCCATGAGCCCGCCTCGGGCTTCACCGCCCAACTCGCTTCGGGCGCCCACCTCCACGCCTTAACCGGCATCCCCGTTGTTTGCGACTTCCGCAGCCTCGACGTGGCGCTCGGTGGCCAAGGGGCGCCCCTCGTTCCCGTCGCGGACGCGTTGCTGTATCCGGAAGCGGAAGTGGCCGTGAACCTGGGCGGCATCGCGAACCTCAGCGAGCGGGTGAGCCGCCGCGCTTGGGACGTTACCCCGTGCAACTTGCTCCTGAACGGCCTCGCCGAGCGCGTCGGGGAGCGGTTCGACCGCGGGGGGCAACGGGCGGCCCGCGGGCGGGTGATTCCGGAACTGGCGGCGGCGCTCGAGCGGATTCCGTACCACGTAAGGCCCGCGCCGAAAAGCTTGGGACGCGAGGACGTGGACGCCCATTGGTGGCCCGTCATCGGCCCCTACGATGACCGGTCCGTGGACGACCTGCTGGCCACCGTCACCGCCGACATCGCTCGGCACCTGCGCACCGCCATCGGTCCCCGGACGGCGCTCATCACGGGCGGCGGCGCCTGGAATGCCGCGCTCATGGCGCGCATCGCCGAAGCCCCGGGCTTGAAGGTTTTGCCCGCGAGCCCCGCGACCATCGACGGCAAGGAGGCCCACGCTTTTGCGCTCCTCGCCTGGATGCGGGTGCACGGCATCCCCAACACGTGGGCCTCGGTCACGGGGGCGTTGCGGGATTCTTGCGGGGGGTGCATTTATGGCGGCGTGGGACAGGTTTTGGCATAGCCCAACGCGTATCTTCGCGGCGCCGATCAACTCATCGACCATGAAAGAACTGCTCAAGCGCTACGAGGGCCGCAACCCGGAAATTGTATTCGAGTGGCACGACGCCGAAACCGACGCCCAAGGATGGGTGGTCATCAATTCCCTGCGCGGCGGGGCTGCGGGAGGCGGAACGCGGATGCACCCGAACCTCGACAAGCGCGAGGTGGAGAGCTTGGCGAAGACCATGGAGATCAAGTTCACGGTGAGCGGACCACAAATCGGCGGCGCGAAGAGCGGCATACGATTCGATCCCAACGATCCCCGCAAGGAGGGCGTGCTGCGCCGTTGGTACGCGGCGGTTGCTCCGTTGCTGAAGCATTACTACGGCACCGGAGGCGACATGAACGTCGACGAGATCCACGAGGTGATTCCGATGACGGAGGCGTGCGGGGTTTGGCATCCACAGGAAGGCGTGTTCACGGGCCATTTTCAGCCCAACGAAGCCGAGAAAGTGCGGCGCATCGGCAACCTGCGTCAAGGGGTGAGCCAAGTCGTTGAAGACCTCGAACTCTCGCCCGACGTGACCCGCAAATACCGCGTGGCCGACCTCATCACCGGCTACGGCGTCAGCGAATCGGTGCGCCATTTCTACGACCTGTACGGAGGATCTGTCGAAGGCAAGCGCGTCATCGTGCAGGGATGGGGCAACGTGGGCGCTGCGGCGGCCCATTACCTGTCCGAGGCGGGCGCCATCATCGTTGGCATCATCGACCGCGCAGGGGGGCTCATCGAGCCGGAAGGCATGGAGCCGGCGGATGTGCTCGACCTGTTTTTGACGAAGAAGGGCAACACGCTCAACCGGGATGGGATGCTGACGTTCGAGCAGGTGAACGATCGGATTTGGGATGTCGCAGCGGACGTCTTCCTGCCGTGTGCGGCTTCGCGCTTGGTAAGCCAAAACCAACTCGACCGCATGATCGCAGCCGGCGTGGAAGTCATCTCGAGCGGTGCCAACGTGCCGTTCGCCGATCCGGAAATCTTCTACGGCGCCATCGCCGAACACGCGGACCAGCACCTGGCCGTGGTTCCGGACTTCATCGCGAACTGCGGCATGGCGCGGGTTTTCGCCTACCTCATGAGCCACGCGGACGTGGACATGAGCGACCGGGCGATTTTCGATGACACGTCGGCGACGATTCGTCGGGCCTTGGAGGCAACGCACGCGCGCAACAGCGCACGCACCCGGCTCAGCGCTACGGCGTTTGAAATCGCACTCGAGCAGCTCGTATGATTTGGTCAGGCGGGACTTCCGCCCGACCTTGAAGGCGCAAAATTGAACCGCACGTCATGGAATTCATCATCCTCGCCGTTTTCGTTCTGGGCTATGTCTTCATCGCCTTGGAGCACACGTTTCACATCGACAAAGCGGCCACCGCACTCCTGACCGGGACGGTTTGTTGGGGGTTGTTCGTGACGGGAACGGACGTGCCGGCGGAGCACCTCCAGGAGGCGTTCAAGTTGTTTTCTTCCGAGCACAGTGACGGGCACGTGCCGCTGCTGAGCGGATTCTTCGAGCACCGGCTCCTCCACCACATGGAGGAAATCAGTTCGATTCTGTTCTTCTTGATGGGCGCGATGACCATCGTGGAGTTGGTGGATGCGCACGAGGGGTTTGCGGTCATCACCGACCGCATTCGCACGACGAACAAGGTGAAGCTGTTGTGGGTGTTGTCGCTGCTCACGTTCTTTTTCTCAGCCGTTCTGGACAATTTGACGACGTCCATCGTCATGATTTCCCTGTTGCGCAAGCTCATTGACGACAAGGAAACGCGGTGGCTGTTTGCGGGCTTGGTGGTCGTGTCGGCCAACGCGGGGGGCGCTTGGTCGCCCATCGGCGACGTCACGACAACGATGCTGTGGATCGGAGGCCAACTTTCTACGGGGGTCATCGTGAGCCATTTGTTCTTGCCGTCTCTGGTGGCGTTGCTGGTGCCGCTGGGTGTTTTGAGTTTCACGATGAAGGGCGAGGTGACGCGGCCGCGGGTGGTGGATGAGCACGCGGCGGATCCCACGACTCCCGCAGAGCGGAACCTGATTTTCACCCTCGGATTGGCTGGATTGCTGTTCGTTCCGGTGTTCAAGACGGTGACGCATTTGCCGCCGTTCATGGGCATGATGCTGTCGCTCGGGGTGATGTGGGTGGTGACCGAGTTGCTGCACCGTTCAAAGAACCAAGAGGAGCGGAAGGACTTGAGCGTGCTCGGTGTGTTGCGGAAAATCGATACGGCTTCGGTCTTGTTCTTCCTCGGCATCCTCCTCGCGGTGGCCTCGTTGCAGGAGGCCGGGTTGTTGCTCGCTGCGGCGGGTTGGTTGAGCGATGCGATGGGCAACGTGTATGCCATCAACGTCATCATCGGCTTGCTTTCGGCCATCGTGGACAACGTGCCGTTGGTGGCCGCGTCGATGGGCATGTACGACATCGCGCCGGCGGCGACGGAGGCAGGTAGCTTCGCCCACTATTTCGTGCGCGACGGCATTTTCTGGCAGTTCCTCGCCTTCTGTGCGGGAACGGGCGGCTCGGCGCTCATCATCGGCTCGGCTGCGGGTGTCGCGGTGATGGGGTTGGAGCGGATTGATTTCGTTTGGTACCTCAAGAAGATCAGCTTGTTGGCCTTGCTCGGGTACTTCGCCGGGGCGGGGACGTACTGGTTGATGTTCCACTGAGCGGCCGCCGGGTTGTGAACCGGTGTGCGTCGAAAAGAAGGTGAGGGGAATCGGATTTGGCCCAATAATTGGTGCAACTTCCGCGTTGCAAACGAGACCAACTCCGAACGACCCCCATGTTGAAATTTCTGATCCAAGCGACCCCCGGACTGACGACGGGCGCAGAAGAGACCGCGGCTGAACCCATCCAAGAGATGGAGGTGAGCATCCTGCAATTGCTGCTCGAAGGCGGCTGGTACATCATGCTGCCGCTGGCGCTCATGTCGCTCATCGCGATGTACGTGTTTTTCGAGCGGTTGATGGCCATCCAGCGGGCGTCGAAGGTGGCGCCCGATTTCATGGACAAAATCAAGGACTACGTGTCCAGCGGCAACTTCGACAGCGCCCGCAACCTGTGCCAAGGCAGCGCCACGCCCATGGCGCGCATGCTCGACAAGGGCATCAGCCGCATCGGCAAGGACTTGAAGGACATCAGCGTGGCCATTGAGAACATCGGCAAGCTCGAAATCTACAACCTCGAAAAGAACTTGAGCTCGCTCGCCACGGTGGCGGGTGCGGCGCCGATGGTGGGCTTCCTCGGGACGGTCATCGGCATGGTGAACGTGTTCCTCGACATGGAGCAGGCCGGAACGGTGCGCGTGGAGGACATTTCGAGCGGAACGAAGCAGGCGATGATCACCACGATCGTGGGCTTGGTGGTGGGGATTTTGGCCTACATGGCGTACAACCACCTCGTCAGCAAGGTGAGCAAGGTCATCCACAAAATGGAGGCCTCAACCATCGAATTCATTGACATCCTCGAAGAACCCGCGCGATGAACCTCGGGCAGCGGAATAAGGTGAGCGTGACGGGCAACATGTCGTCCATGACGGACCTCGTGTTCCTGTTGCTGATTTTCTTCGTCATCCTGTCGACGCTGGTGTCGAACGGGGTGAACGTGGAATTGCCGAAGGCCAAAGGCACGAACAGCGTCACCGCAAAGATGACGGTCTCCATCATGGCCGACGAGTCCTACTACGTCAACGGCGGTGCAGTGGCGAAGGCCGACCTCGAGTCGCTCTTGAAAGTTCGGATGGAGTCTTCGCCGGACAACGTGCTGTACCTCCAAGTCGATGAGTCCGTGCCCACAGGCGCCACGGTCGAGCTCATCGGCATGGCGAAGGCGAACGAATGGAAGGTGATGCTCGGTGCGTCGCCCGCAAAAAAATGAGTGCATGAACCGATCCCTCGAAACCCTTCGGCTCCAAGTGGAGCGCGCCCACCAGCGGCGGGCGGCGGGCATTTCGTCGGCGCTGTTTCTCGCGGTGCTGGCGTTGTGCTTCTTCTTGACGGCGTATTCGATTTCGATTCCACCTCCAGGCGATCAGTACGTTGCGGTGGGCTTGGCCGATTTCGGAGAGGTGGACGCGGCGGCGGGGGACAACGAGACGGAGGTGCCGTCTGAGGAGATGCAGGAAGTGGTCGAGGAGTCGGTGGCGAGTTCGGAAGCGGTGGAGACGCCGCCGGTGGAGGAGGTGGTGACCCAAACGCAGAGCGAAGTGGCCGTTCCGACCTCCCCGGATCCCGTGGTGGATGAAACGGATACCAAGCCGGATGAGCCGCAACAAACCGTGTCAACGGCACTGTCGAATGCGTTTTCTGCGCTGTCGGCCGGTGGAGGGGGATCCCAAGGAACGGCCTCCCAAGGCACGGGCAACGAAGGCAATCCTGAAGGCGACATGTTCGAGTCGGGGACGACGGTCGGTAACTTGACCTTTGGCATCAGCGATGGCGGTACGATGCTCGGTCGCCCTCAGCAAGATAAGGATCCCACGGCGACTGGCGTGGTGCGGGTAAAGCTCACGGTGGCTCCGGACGGCACGGTGCTCACGGCGAAGTACGATCCAGAGTATTCCACGTTGACGGATTTGTACAACGTCCGAATCGCCGAGGAGGCGGCCTTGACGGCCATCTTTACCGTCAACCGAACCGTACCCCGACGCACGGCTTACATCGAATTCCACTACGAACTCGAATGACCTACCCCCAAGCGCTGGACGTGCTGTTTACCCAGCTCCCCATGTTCCAGCGCCAAGGCCCTGCGGCCTACAAGGTGGATTTGGACGGCACGTGGCGCGTGCTCGAAATGCTTGGCCGCCCCGATGAAGGGCTGCAGGTCATCCACGTCGCAGGCACCAACGGCAAGGGCACCGTTTGCCACCTCGTGGCGGCGGCTCTCCAGTCCGCGGGCTACCGCGTGGGCCTCTTCACCTCCCCGCACCTCAAGGACTTCCGCGAGCGAATTCGCGTGAACGGCGCCTGCATTCCCGAGGCGGAGGTCGTGGCGTTCGTCGAGCGCTACGAGCGCGATTGGGCGGCGATTGCCCCGAGTTTCTTCGAGCTGACCTTCGGCATGGCGCTCGCGCATTTTAAGGCGTCCGCCGTCGATGTGGTGGTGCTGGAGACCGGCATGGGCGGCCGGCTGGATTCGACGAACGTGTTCCCGCAGCCGCTGGTGACGGCGGTGACGAACGTGGGCTGGGATCACCAGCAGTTTTTAGGCCAAACCATCCGCGCCATCGCCGCCGAAAAAGCTGGCATCGTCAAAGACGGCTGCCCCGTGGTGGTCGGCCGAATGCGGCCCGAAGCCCTGTCCGTGGTCCACGAACACGCCCTCCGCCACGCCGCCGAAGTGTACTCCGCCGACCTCGAACACGAGCCCGCCGCCCCCTCCGCCGTCTTCACCGAAAACCGGGCCACCGCCCGTGCCATCTGCCGCGTCCTCGCCGCCCTCCCCGGCTGGAACCTCCCGGACACCGCCATCGCCACCGGCTTCGAACGCTACGCCGACCTCACGGGCCAACGCGGCCGGTACGAATGGCTCCCCCCGACGGCATCCGGCGCCCGCGTCCTCGCCGACTGCGCCCACAACCTCGACGGCCTCACCGCCCTCGGCGGTGCCCTCGCCACCCTGGAATTCGACCGCCTCCACGTCGTGTACGGCACGGTC
>CAYMHW010000079.1:0-9459 GCA_964390365.1 uncultured Comamonadaceae bacterium
CGGCTGGAAGGACAAATTCAACCTCGAAGACACCATCTGCGGCGGCGCCATCGCGGACGCCCTCATCGAGTCCGGCCGATTCCGGGCCGACGAGGACAGCACGGTGGCCGGCAAGTTCATCTACCGGTCCGCCCGCGACAACATGTTCGCCTTTTTGAAAGCGTCGTCCCACCGACGCCGCCTCCGCCGCCTCAATTTGAACGCGGACGTGAAGTACTGCCTTACGCCCAACAACTTGACGACGATTCCCATCCTTCAGGACGGATTCTTGGTTAAGTTGCCGGTGCATGAGGCGACTTCAGCATAATCTTTTTGCCGTTCTGGCGGTCTTCGGACTGACCGGTTGGGGATTTCCGGCCCACAAATGGGTCAACGCGACGGCCATTCACGGCCTGCCGCCGGAACTGCACGGGTGGTTCAAGCACCACCACGCGTGGCTGACCGAGCACGCCATCGACGCCGACCGGCGGAAGCACACGATGGAGGGCGAATCCGAGCGGCATTACATCGACCTCGACCGCTACCACGCCCACCCCGACACGCTCGCCGCGTGGTTTCCCATGCCGTGGCGCGCCGCCTGCGAACGTTGGGGTGAGGAGACCGTGCAAGCGAACGGCATCGCCCCGTGGAACGCGCAGTGGGCGTACCGGCGGTTGCAGGAGGCCTTTGTCGCGCAGGACGAGGAGCGGATTTTGCGGGCGGCGGCGGATTTGGGCCACTACGTGGGCGACCTGCACGTGCCGCTGCACACGACGGAGAATTACAACGGGCAGCTGACGGATCAGCAGGGCATTCACGGCTTGTGGGAAGGCCAAATCCCCGAACAGTTCCGCCCCACCTACCACCTCGCACCCCGCACGGCCCGTTACCTCCCCGACGTGGAGGCCGCGGTTTGGGAAGTCGTGTTCGCGAGCCATGCGGCGGTCGATTCGGTGCTGCAATTCGAGCGCGACGTGACGTCGGCCACCGGCGAAGCGGCGAAATTCGGATACGTGGAACGCGGTCGGGTGCTGGAGCGGCGGTATGCGCCGGGATTTTGCGAGGCGTACCATGCGGCCTTGGACGGCATGGTGGAGCGGCGCCTGCGTGCCTCGATCCAACTGACCGCGGATTTGTGGTACAGCGCTTGGCTGGAGGCTGGCGCTCCGGACTTGCCGGCACCGGTCACCGACGGTCGGTGGTGGAAACGGCTGCTCAACTGGACAACGGGATGAAAAAACTGGTCCTCTTCGATGCCCTGCATGCGGGGTCGCACAAGGCCTGGAGCCGGGGGCTTGCGGAAGCCCTTCCGGAGCACGGTTGGAACGTTCGCGTGGTCGAACTGCCTGGGCGGCATTGGAAATGGCGGATGCAAGGTGCGGCGTGGTGGTTTGCGGAGGTCGTGGCCCGGGAGGGCTGGCCGCGCCCGGACGCGGTGCTGGTCACGGACATGGTGGACGTGGCGCGGCTGCGGGGGAGTTTGCCGGTGGCGTGGCGGGGGGTGCCGGTTTTCGCCTACTTCCATGAAAACCAACTGACGTTCCCGTGGAAGGACGACGAGCGCGCGCACGAGCAAACCGGGTACGCCTTCATCAACATCCTGTCGGCGTGGGCCGCCGATGCGGTGTGGTTCAATTCAGCTCACCACCGCGACGCCTTCCTCCAAGCGATGCCGGAGTGGCTCCACCTGATGCCGGATGCGGTGCCGACGGGTGCTGCAGAGCGCATCGCTAAACGTTCGCTCGTCCTTCCGCCGGGGCTGCACCTGCCCCCACTGCCTGATGGGACGCTCGAGCGGCCGCTGCAGGCGAGGCCGACTTTGGTGTGGAATCACCGGTGGGCGTACGACAAGCAGCCCGAGTTTTTCGTCCAAGCGCTGGAACGGCTTCGCGAACGCCAAATCCCGTTCAACCTCGACCTCATGGGCCCAGGAGACCGCTCGGATTCCGGCCCGCTCCAAGACCTCCTGCGGAGCGGGCAGTGCTCCGTACTGAACGCCGATCCCGCGCCCGACGGCGCGGCGTATTGGGCGCGGCTCATGGAGGCTGACATCTTGATTCACAATCCGTTGCAGGAATATTTCGGCATCAGCGTGGTGGAAGCGCTGCACGCTGGCGTCTTGCCGCTGCTGCCGGATGCGCACGCCTACCCCGAATATGCGGGTGGGTTCCGGACAGTGCGCACACCTGAACAAGTCGCCTCGGGAATGCAGGCGCTCATGAAGGCGCCGGATGCCGCCGTGCGCCAATGGCGAGCTGAGGCGCATGAAGCAGCGGCCCGATTCCATTGGTCTCGGATGGGTCCTGCTTATGCGGAAGCCTTGCAGGCCTGCATCACGGGGTCAATGCTGCAATGAGGTCCTGAGGGGCGCGGCGGGGACGACCGGTCGCCGCATCCACGAAGACCAAATCCGTGGTCGCAGTCACCGCAACCTCGCCGCCCTCCTTCAGAATGCGGTAACCGAATCGAATGCGTGCGGTGGGAGGCTCCAAAACGCGGGTTTCGATTTGGACAAGTTCGTCGTATTCCACGGGCAACAAGAATTCCATTTCTACGGATCGAACGGGAAGCAAGATGCCCGACTCCTCCATCTGTTTGTAAGGCCACCCCGCCGCGCGCAAGCACTCCACGCGAGCGACCTCCAAATAGGTCACAAACGCTCCGTGATACACCCGTTGCATCCGATCGGTTTCCGCATAACGGACCCGAATTTCTGTGATATGAACCATGTCAATGTGTAAAACCGCCAAGGCCCGCTCAAGGTAGGTGTATAAACTACACGAAACGCCTCAAGTGAGAAAAGATGAAAGTCCTATTTGGTCTGCGTTCACATATTCAAGGGGTTACAATCACGCATTTTCGATGAACTCGTAAATTATAGGGATAAATGAAAAAAAGCCGCATATATCAAGGGCTTGAGCACTTCATGACAAGTCCGAAAAAGTCAAAAGTCAAGGGTGATTTGATTTTTTTTTTCAAGAGTTTATCAGAACCTTGCACCTCCCTTAGAACGGACCCCGGGAAAAGGGAACACAAGTCAAGTCAAGTCCATAAGAACGCCTTTTAAGCCAACCGCCATGAGCCAAAGTCATTTGCACGTCTGGGAGAACTGCCTCGCTGTCATCAAAGACAACATCAGCGCTCAAGCGTTCAAAACTTGGTTCGCTCCGATCAAGCCGGTGAAGTTGGAAAGCGACGTCCTCACCATCCAAGTCCCTTCGCAATTTTTTTACGAGTGGCTGGAGGAACATTACGTGCACCTCCTCAAGCGCACCATCCGCAAAGAACTCGGTGCGGATGCCCAGCTCGAGTACTCCATCATCATGGAGAACGCTCCAGCAGGACACAACGGAATGGCAGCGTCCAGTCCCTACACGGTGAAGATGCCCGCGAGCAACCGCCAATCTACCCGCAACCCCAACGTGTCCATGCCCATCCCGGCCGTGGAAACGCAGATCAAGAATCCATTCGTGATTCCGGGATTGCGGAAATTGAACATCGAATCGAACCTCATTCCCAACCTTAACTTCGACAACCTGATTGAAGGAGAGTGCAACCGGCTCGCGCGATCCGCAGGACTTGCGGTGGCGAACAAGCCCGGGGGAACGGCCTTCAATCCCTTGTTGATTTACGGGGGCACGGGATTGGGCAAAACGCATTTGGCCCACGCCATCGGCTTGGAAATCAAGGAGCGCAATCCCGAGAGCACGGTCCTCTACGTCGGCTCCGAGAAGTTCACGCACCAATTCATCGATGCCGTGCGCAACAACTCGGTGAACGACTTCAGCCACTTCTACCAAATGATCGACGTCCTCATCATCGACGACGTGCAGTTCTTCAGCGGCAAGGAGAAGACCCAGGACGTGTTCTTCCACATCTTCAACCACTTGCACCAAACCGGCAAGCAAATCATCCTCACTTCGGACAAGCCGCCGGTGGAGATGCAGGGCATGGAGCAGCGGTTGCTGAGCCGCTTCAAGTGGGGACTCAGCGCCGACTTGCAGGTACCGTCGTTGGAGACGCGCATGGCCATCCTCGAGAAGATGATGTATGCCAATGGCATTGAACTGCCTCGGGAGGTGGTGGAGTATTTGGCCTACAGCATCACGACGAACATTCGCGAACTGCAAGGCGCGCTCATCTCGCTCATCGCTCACAGCAGCTTCAACAAGAAGGCGATTACGCTGGAACTCGCGAAGCAGATGATCGACAAATTCGTCAAGAACACCGCCCGCGAAGTCAGCATCGATTACATCCAAAAGGTGGTGTGCGACTACTTCGACCTGCCCATCGAACTGCTCAAGTCGAAGACCCGGAAGCGCGAAATTGTTCAGGCGCGCCAAATCGCCATGTACTTCTCGAAGAAGATGACGAAGAGCTCGCTCGCGAACATCGGGCTCCACTGCGGGGGCAAGGACCACGCAACGGTCCTGCACGCTTGCCGCACGGTGAACAACTTGCAAGAAACGGACAAGCACTTCCGGAAGTACTTGGACGATTTGGAAAAGAAATTGGCCATCCATTGATGGAACGGGACCTCGCAAGGGGTCCCGTTTTTTGAACGCACAGAACGCATGAAACGGGCATTGGTGGTTTGTTTGGGGAACATTTGCCGGTCGCCGATCGGGGAAGGGTTGTTGCGCCATCATGCCGCGGTTCAAGGACTGCGGTTGCAGGTGGCTTCTGCGGGAACGAGCGGTCACCATGCCGGTGAGGCGCCCGACCGCCGGTCTGTGGAGGTGATGCGTCGGCACGGTTTGGACATCAGCGGGCAGCGTTCGGCTCAATTGACGATGAAAGACCTCGAACGGTACGACGTGGTCTTGGCCATGGATGCTGCGAACCTGCGCGACATCGAGGCGATGGCCGCACGCCTAAAGGAGCGCGGGGGAACGCCAGCCGAAGTGGCGCTGTTCGATGCGGAGGCCGACGTGCCGGACCCGTATTACGGTGGAACGAACGGCTTTGAGGCCGTCTATGCCCAAGTGGACGCAGCGGCGGCGGCGTGGGTGAACCGATGGAAGCAACGAAACGACTGAGCATGCCCCCTACCCTGCACTTGATTCCCAACACGTTGGGGTCGCGGACTCCGCATTTGGATTTACCGGCAACGGCGCTGGAGGCGTTGCGTTCGTGCAACCGCTTCATCGTCGAAAGCCAAAGCAGTTGGGGGCGGTTGATGAACGACGTGGATGCGGAGCGGTCCCTCCGGGAAATCGAGTACTTCCTCTTGAACGAGCACACCGATGAGCAGGACTTGCTCGAGTTGACGCGCTGGTTTCGGGGAACGGAGGACATCGGGCTCGTGAGCGATGCGGGGTGTCCGGGGGTGGCGGATCCGGGGGCGCAAGCGGTGCGGATTGCGCACGCGTGCGGTTGGCGGGTTCGGCCGCACATCGGGCCTTCTTCGATTTTATTGGCCTTGATGGCGAGTGGCATGAACGGCCAGGCCTTTGCGTTCAAGGGCTACCTGCCTCGGGAGGGCAAGCACCGCGATCAGCGGTGGCGCGAGATGCGCGAGGGCCTGCAGCGGCGGCGGGAGACGCAGATCTTCATGGAACCGCCCTACCGCAACGATTCCACGTTCAAGGAGTGCTTGGATCGGCTGCCTCCGGAACAACAGCTTTGCGTGGCGGTGGAATTGACGTTGGAGACCGAATGGATTCGGTCGTTGGCGATCGAGGATTGGCGGGAGGAAGTGAAGCGGAATGGGATGCCGTCCTTGAACAAGCGGCCGTGCTTGTTCCTCATCGGCTGATGCGCGCCTTGAACCGGACGGGCGTGTGAGCGGGCAATCCGCGAGACGGCAGGCCTTGGAGGCCAAACGCTTCCTTGCACGGGCACACCACTTCCCATTCCGCAGGCGCTCCCCAGCGCTCGATGGCTCGCCAAAAAGCAGGCAACAACTGGTCTTCATCGCCCCAGCGCACCGCCATGTCAAATTCATGTGGCACGGACTCGCTTGAGAAGGCCGATTCCTGAGTCCACTCGATGCCGAGCACATCGCCTTGAGCTGCGGGCGTTGCGTGCGCCGAATCCACCTCGAGCGCCCAGCAACCGCTTCCCCGGGAAAGCCGTAAGCCCTCCGAGCCGTGGGCCGCTGCAAGCCAGAGCGAATCGCTGAACGCGCCCTGGGCAACGGAACGCATAACGGGACCTGCCCAATCCGCCTCCGTCCACACGCTCAGGATGTCGAACGGTTGCCAGGTCGTGCCGATTTGGGCCTGCCCCCCGTCGCCCGCGCGGAGCTGCTGCCCCCAAGTTGACCAGGGCGCCTGCCACAGGCAGACCGTATCTCGTTGCCCACCGTGGAGCACGACAGCGGCCACGGCCTCGCTGAGGGTCGGAGACGACGAATCGCCCAACCGCTCGAGCTGCAGGGTTGCAGGCGGCTCCGGGGCCTGCGTGCACGCGACTCCGAGGAGGGCCCAAGCGATCAGGGTGCCGCGGGGTGCCATCGGTAATTCAAGTGAATGACGGCGTCGGGCGGAACGAGGTTTTGGTGCCCCGTCAAGCCCCACGCCATGTGCGCGGGCAACCACGCCTCCACCGAATCCCCTACCGACGTGGCGCTCGCCAAATCATGGAACCCCGTCGGCACATCCGTCGCCTGCCACTTGAAGGACAACGGCCGCTCGAAACACACCGAATCATCCGCAAGCGCCACGCGCGCCTGCCAGTGCACCCAATCGCCTCGTTTCAAGGAGTCCCCGGCTTGCGGCGCCTCTTCGACGAGCCGGAAGCGCACGCCGCCGTCGCCTTTCAGCCATTCCCCGCTTGCAGTCACCGTGTCGATGAACGCCTGCTGGCGGGCCACCCGATTGCGATTGAAGGCCTCGAGGTCCACCTTGACCGGCGGCGGGGTTTGGGGATTCGACCAGCGCGCCACCCGCAGGAAAGCGAAAACCGCTGCCAGGAGCGCTAGCGCCAGGATGATCGCACGCCGCTTCATCGTCAAATGCTGTAATCCAACGCCGGCGCCAATCCCGGCAACAGGGCCTCGAATTGCGCCACCACCTCCTCCAGCGAGGCACCTTCGACCGCTCCGCCCGATGCGTTGAAGTGCCCGCCGCCGTTGAAGTGGGCGGCGGCGACTTCGCGGACGCTGAACGAACCGCGGCTCCGCAAGCTGAGCTTGATGCGGCCGTCGTGGGACTCGTGGATGAAGGCGGCCATGTTGACTCCCTCGATGCTGAGGGCTTGATTCACAAGGCCTTCCGTGTCGCCTGAGCGGTAGTGGAACCGCTTCAATTCCTCTTGCGACAGGGCGATGAGGGCGGCGTGGTGTTCAGGCCAAACCCGCAACTTCTCACTCAACGCATACCCCACCAACCGCATGCGGTCGACTTGGTTCGTGTCGTACACGCGGGAGTGGATGACGGCGTGCTCGACGCCGCGTTCAATCAGGTGGGCGGCAATGCGGTGCGTGCCGGGGGTCACGGAAGGGAAGCGGAACGAGCCGCTGTCGGTCATGATGCCGGTGTACAGGCAGGCGCCGGTTTCGGGTGAAATCTCCGCCGCCTCGCCGCGTGCTTCGATCCAGCCGTAAATCAGCTCGGCCGTGCTGCAGCGCGCCGTGTCCGACCACGTGATGGCGGCGAAGTCCTTCGGGTGCTGGTGGTGGTCGATCATGATTTTCGGGGCGGGCGAGGCTTCGAGGACGGGTGCGAGTGCGCCGGTTCGGGAGAGTTCGTTGTAGTCGAGGCAGAAAATGACGTTGGCGGCATCGACTGCGGCTTGGACCGCCTCCGCGTGCTGTTCGAACAAGAGGACGGACTCGTGGCCCGGGAGCCAATGCAGGAACGACGGGTAATGGTCGGGCATCACGACGGTAGCGTGAACGCCCAGCTCGGCGAGGTGATTCCAGAGGGCAAGCGCGGAGCCGATGGCATCGCCGTCGGGGCCACGGTGGGCCGTGATGACCGGCGTGCCGGGGGCGGCCAGGAGCTGCGCGCACTGCGCCATCGACTCGGGCGTGAACACCGGCGATCCGTATTTCTGATTCGAGGTCATGCCACGAAGGTACAGCCGGGTGCATAACTTTGCCGCCATGCTGTTCCTGCTTCCCTTGCTGGTGTTGCTGCACGACTTTCACTTCAGTCGGACGGATTTGGTTTACAGCCGCGAGGGCACGTGGCAAGTGACGGTGCGTGTGTTCACGGACGACTTTGAGGTGGAGCTGGATCGGGAGCGCGAGCGGCGGAGGGAGCCCGATGAGCCGATTTGGTTGGGGGATGAGCGGGAGCACCCGTCGTGTGGGCGGTGGGCTGAGGCGGTGGCGCTTGAGGGGTGGTCGTTGGAGGTCAATGGGTTGGAGGCGCCGTGTGCGTTCCTCGGCTACGAGGTGGATTACGACGTGACGTACCTGTATTACGAGTCGGTTGCGACGCCGGTTCCGGACGTGTTGACCGTTCGGAATGAGCTGTTTTTCGGGCAATTCGATGACCAAGTGAACGAGGTGCACGTGGAAGTGAACGGGACGGCGAAGCGCGAGTTGCTCACGCGGGAAATGCCGATTTGGACCTACAAGCCATGAAGAAAGCGGAGAAAGTCGAGTTCATTCAGCAGGAGCTGCAGCGGCTGTATCCGGAGCCGCCGGTGCCGCTGGATCATTCGGATCCTTACACGCTGCTCGTCGCGGTGCTGCTCAGCGCGCAATGCACCGACGAGCGGGTGAACCAGGTCACACCGGAGCTGTTCGCAGCCGCCTCCGATCCGGCTTCGATGGCCGCGTTGGACGTGGATTTCATCCGGGACATCATCCGTCCGTGCGGCCTTTCTCCGGCCAAATCCAAAAACATCCACCGCCTCTCCGAACTCCTCCTCGAACGCCACGGCGGCGAAGTTCCGAACGACCTTGAAGCGCTGGAAGCCCTCCCGGGCGTGGGCCACAAGACCGCTTCGGTGGTGATGGCGCAGTCGTTCGGCGAGCCCTCTTTCCCGGTCGACACGCACATCCACCGGCTGATGTGGCGGTGGGGCCTGACGAACGGCCGTTCGGTGGAACAAACCGAGCGCGACGCGAAACGGCTCTTCCCCCGCGACCGATGGAACGACCTGCACCTGCAGATCATCTTCTACGGAAGGGAATACAGCCCGGCGCGGGGACTCGACATCGACAAGGACTTCTTGCTCCGAGCCTGCGGGCGGCCGGCTGAAATTCGGAAGTGGAAGGCGGTGAAAGCGAAGCGGGCCCAATGATCGACTATCCGTCGTCCGTTCCGCGGGTGGAACGTTGGGGCAAGCGGGTGCGGCATGCGGTGCAGTGGGTGGGATTGGCGTTGCGGGCGGGCGGCGTGCCTCCAGCGGTCGTCGTGCACCCCGACGCGCCCTCCCGCCGGACAGCGTTGTACAAAATGTGCCGGGCGTTGGGCGTGGAGCTGACGAACCGGCCCCGTCGGCGCGTGCTGCTGACGATGCGGTTCGAAGACGCCACCGAAAAGGCGGCTGCGCGGCCGTCGTGGTGGCCTTCGGGAGCGT
>CAYMHW010000080.1:0-9316 GCA_964390365.1 uncultured Comamonadaceae bacterium
CGCGCCGCGTATTGAAGCGCTGACATGACCACCCTCCGGGCGATCCTCATCGGGGCGTTGGTGTGGACGAGCACGAAGCGGCGCTGACACCGGCCTGGGACGCCATCGGTTTCGACTGGAAGTCATACGATTTCGACCTCGGCTACGTGGTCACGGAGGACCTGACGTTTGCCGTGGATTGCGGGGCGACGGGGCGGTATGCGCTCGCGTTCACCGGCTTCTACGACGAGCTGGGCGAGCGGGGGGCGCCGCAGTTTCAGTTCCGGCGGCTGATGGAGTGAGGGTCAGGCGGGGATTTGGACCGTGGCCACGACCTGCAAGGCCAAATCCGGATCATCGGAAATCAGGCCATCCACCCCCCACCCGATCAGCTCCACCATCCGC
This sequence comes from uncultured Comamonadaceae bacterium, assembly GCA_964390365.1. GTDB lineage: Bacteria > Bacteroidota > Bacteroidia > Flavobacteriales_D > Sanyastnellaceae > JALQTD01. The sequence goes on from CAYMHW010000080.1 coordinate 385, forward strand.
GCGGCCTCGTTCACGGTCCACGGAATGACGCGCAGCCCCACCTCGTGCGCGTACGCGACCTCCTCGGGCGTCAGCAGCACGTGGTGCGGCGAGTAAATGTCCGGCTTGAAGGCCAACAGCTCGAGCGCCTCGGCGACGGTCCGCTCGTCCTCCATCAACCACGCCGTGGTCACCCCGACGTTCGCGTTGTGCACGGCCACGAGCACCTCCGCCGAAAACGACTGCACCGTGCTGCGTTCGGCGATTCCGAGCCGCACGATCTCGTCGAGCACGGCCCGTGCCGCCTCCGCCGCTGGCGGGAAATGGACGCCCACTTCGGCGGCATCGTGCTTGATTTCAATGTTGTAGCTCACCGGCGGTAAGGAGGCTTGGCGGAATCCGGACGCGACCGCCTCGACGACTTGGGCGAGGGTGGGCTTGACGGTGACTTGGGGGGCCTGATTGGGAAACCGCGGATGCCCTTGGCTGCCGCAATCGCAGTGCTGGATTTCGGCGAGCGGCATGGGGTAGAGGCTGCGGATGGGCTGCCCTTCAAGGGGTTCGCCCTCGGGTCCACGGCAGATTTCGGGATTCAGCCACGGCTCGTGGCTGACCACGACATCGCCCGCCGCGGTGACGATCACGTCGAGCTCGAGGGTCGTCACGCCGAGGGCGTTCGCATAGAGGAACCCGGGAATGCTGTTCTCCGGCAGCACGGCGCGGGCGCCGCGGTGGCCTTGAACGTCGAAGGTGCGTGCGGCATCGGTTCCGCATCCAAGGAGGAGGGTCATGGCGAGTGCAAAGAAGGGGGATTTGGCCAGCAATTGCATGCAGTGAAGATGAAGGATTTCAGCCAAAAACGCACACCGCGCAAGCCAAAACGTTGCTCCGCTGGAATGCCAATCCCCACTTTCCCTGTCAAAGTGGGGATTGGCATTCCAGCGAGCGCGAAAAACACAACGCCAAATTCACGAAGCAGCGAACAGGGCGAGACGGGAGCGGACGTGTTGCCGGTGTTCATCGGCGGTTGGGGGCTCGACATCCGGCGGCTTCATGGTGCTGGACCTCGGCGACCTTCCGTCCGAGACCGTGGCAAACCTGCAACGCGGGTTCACTCCTGGTTCGACCACGCCTTGAGCGCGGGCAAGAGTTGATCGTTCGATTCGAGGTTCAAACTGGCGCGAAGCTTCGACCGCAGCTTGTAAAAATGCTGGTTGGAAACTTGTAGGGCGTTGCAGATTTCTGAAGCATCCCAGTGTTCGAGCAACATCAAGCACAGTTCGCGTTCTCGCAGGCTCAAGCGGGTCCATTCCTCCATTTTAAGGGCCATCATTTGCTCGTTGTAGTGGATGAATCGAAGCCAAAAAAGTGCCCGATCAAACTGCTCCGGCGTCCGCGCCGCCTCCAACGCTTTCTGGAAATCAAGGACATCGCTCGACCATTCCCCTAATCGGGCAGCACGGGCATCGGACACGCGGGTGAGCCGACTCCCCCAAAGAAACAGGGCCAGCGAAATCGCCAAGCATCCCCCTCCAATCCACCAACTCCAGTTCAATTTGCTCAGTGTGGACTCGGGCGCGGCCAATTCACGTTGGTCCGAAAAACGCTCCATTTGTTCCCGACGAATGAACGACCAACGGACCTGTTCCCATTCGAGGCGATGCAAACTGGTATCCACCAAGTCGATGCCCAGCCGCTCCAGCGATTCACCAAAATTCCGCATATGATCGGGTCCCAGCAGCGCCAACAACTCGTCTTCGAACGTGCACGCGAACCAGTCATCGTTCTGAATCAACCGCGCATACGCCTGGAAATCATTGTCCCTGATGCTCTGTCGGAGCGAATCCAACGCCGCTTCACAGTGGGAATCCGCTCCGTAGGCCGGCAGTGCGGAGCACACCAGAACCACAACCGTGAATGCCATCCAATTCCTCATGATTCGAATTCATTCATTTCAGCACACCACCCCTCCAGTTCCACCCCTTCCGGAATGTTCAATTTTCTTCGAATGCTCGAACGCATGTTGTAAATCGATGCCGGGCTCCGATTCGTCATCTGCGCAATTTCCTTGCTCCCCTTACCTGCGATGATGGCCAAAAGCAATTCCGTCTCCCCAGCGTTCAGTTCCGACCAATTGATGCCGCTTCGGCGCTTGCTTAAGAAGCCGTTCAACTCCTCAAGCAGCGCACCGCTGGGCTTCCCTTGACCCAACGCCTTGAACCCCTGAATGAAATCCTCGATGGAATGCCTCGGGCGCCCCAACTCCTCGTGCAGCCGCCATTGGCGCCACCACCACCGCATGGCAAACAGCAGGACCGACGAGGAAACCAGGAACAACAACCACCCGACTTCATCGAGCCCCAACCACGCCCCCACTCCGTTGCTGCTTTCTTGCCAATTCGGCCCACCGGTCTGAAAATACAGAGCGCGCACGACGTTCCATCGACGACGCAGCGAATCCGAAGGGGATACGGACAACGAATCGGCGAAGAAATGGCGATCCCATTGGGGGTTCAGCAGCAAGTTGGAAGCGCCGAGCCCCTGCCATTCGCTGTACGGCAGATCCGCCCATCGACGACGCCCCTCTTCGCGGATGAATTCATAGATTTGGAATCGATCATCGGTTAAGGCGAAGTCCAAAATGCTATTCAAGTTGGACACATTCGCTTGTTCCAAATCCACCAATTCAATCATTCGCCACGTCGAAATCGCCAACTCCTCATCGCCCTTTCGCGTGGCAGCGGCCAATTGATTGCTCAACAAGGCTTGCTCGACCTCCGTTACTTGGGAAAACTCCGCGCCGGATGCGCCCACAGCATCCCGCATTTTTTCGACCTGCTCCAGCCCCTTGCTCGTCCACCGAACGGCCTCATCCCATTGCCCCATCACCACGTGGATGCCCGCCAGGTTCACAAAAACCGAAAGCGGGGCCGCGTCCGTGTCCAAGTCCAGTAGAGCGGTGAAATCGGCAATGGCGGCGTCGTAATTTCCCAACAGCGCGTGCAAGCCACCTCGCGCGTCGAGTGCTTTCGCCCGAACGAGGTCGTCGCGCAAGGCGAGCTCCATTTGGTCCAACGCTTCGGTGAACCTGCCTTCTCGGTACAGCAAAAAACCAGCGTACCAATGCAGCCGTGTGTAGGTGGACGAACACCGCGCGACATCGGCAAAACACGCGTCCAGATCCGCCTGGCCCTGCCCCAAGCCTTCAGCGAACAATTCCAAGGCCCAACCCGCCTGCACCTCAGGACAGCCGGCATTCGCAGCGCGCCGCATTTCCCTTCCCGCGTGGCGCAATTCAACCGGTTGCTTTTCGCCTTGTTTCGCTGCGCGCTGAAAAAGTTCCTCGGCCGACAAAGCGCCCCCCTGTCCGACAAGGGGAGATGCGCCAAGCACCCAAAGCAAACACAGCATGATATGGCCTCGAAAGAAATCCATCCTCGCACTCAAATCTCACGCAAACCGCCTCAATAACCGAACCTCGCATATCACAAATAAAGTCAGATGAACTTCCAATGCATCACATTTATGGGCCCAATGCGTGGCGTGAGCATGTCCCGGAAATATTCATTAAAAAACTCAATGTGTGATGGTTAAGGTCAATTAATACGTGAAAACACATAACCCACACCCCGAATAGGCCGGCTGATAGGTCGTTGTCGCCCCTCCCGGATGGGAGTCGGGCATCGCCACAAAATAATTCCACCATTCGGTGTGTTCTTCTACTGAAACCAACCCGATGATCGCCTCAACTCGCTGCCTGCTTTTTACCTGTTCAATCGCCGTGTTCCAATCGCTGGCCTCGGGTCAGCAATGCCCACGAATCGAACTGTGGTTCGCGGCGGGAAGCGAGGTGCGGCTCACGCCGGATTCTTGGAGCGAGATCGAAGGAAAGCACCGCACACTGTATCACGCGGAACGCATCGACTGCACCCTCAGCATCCCGGTGGGTTTTCCGTTGAACCCCGAACGCACCGATGTCCATTCGCTTCGCTGGGATTGGATGGAACGTTGGATGGAAGAAGAACAGGTGCAGCCCACGGCGTTGACCATTCGGTGGGTGGAAGTGAAGCTCGGAACGGAACGGCCCGATGTGGTCATTGAGCACGACGGCTGCCGGGACATCCCCTACCACCGACCCCTCGAGCCCGACACCACCTTGTTGCATGCGAGCGGTTTGGAACTGCGTTGTCCAGTTGATGCCGCGGAAGCATTGGCAGGGTGTTCCATCGAAGGGTTGCCTCATCCTGCAACGCAGCACGCCCGGGGCTGGCCGAGCAATGAAGTCCAAAGCGGAGCCCCGCTGGATGTGCTCGCCGTGCTGCACGTTCGCACCAGCGACAGCCTCCAAGCGCTGCGTCAATCCTGGGCGATGCGCCTGCTTGAGGCGAACCGGGGAGATCGGCTCTACCTCGCTCGGCCTGGTCCCGATGGCATGATGCTCTCGGATGAACGGGTTCGGTTGAATGTTCGGGCCGGGGTTCCGTGGGCTTCTTGGCACGGGCTGATGAATGGTACGTGGGCGATCGTCCGCAGGCCCACCGATGACCCTTCACCGCGAATTGAATGGATTGCTCCAGACGGTTGGGCATGGACGGAAGTGCGGTGCCGGTCAAGCCGTAGCTACGAGCACGCCCCGGTGCCGCCTTCTGCGCACGCTGCATCCCTCTCCGAGGACTGGCTGGATGCGCAGCATTGGATTCAAGTCCAAGCCCAAAGTCCAGCACGCGAACCGTTCGCCTCGCCATGGATTCGAGCCGATTCGCTGCCCCTGATGCGCACGCTTTGGTTGCGCCCTGGCGACCAACGGACCACCCCCGTCGAACTCCTTCACCTCCATCCGCTTTGAAGTTCACCCCCCTCCTGCTCTTGTTGATGATCTGGGTGTGCAGCCCCCGAGAGGGAAGCGCGCAGCAGATTTGGATTGCTCCGCTTCCATTCGACGCGGTGGCCGATACGATGAACACCGTGGACGAACACGGGCAGGTGCTCCGCCTGAAGCGCGCGTTGGTCGTCGGGGGACTGGAAGATGGGCAGGAAGTGGATTTGCAATTTCCTGCTGTCGAAGGGCGACACCGGCGTGAATTGCTCGTGATGCGATGGGACGTCGAGGGCCACTGTTGGCGGTCTCCCCGCGCCCAGCGCACCCGAGAGAGCCGCGACCGGGAGGAGCATGCTCTTCGTACCGTCATTCGGGCTTCGGGCACGTACGGCCTCTTCGTGACTGCCCAAACTGGCGCGGCCCAGCGGCTGAGATTCAAGGGCTGTTCCGGTGCCGAATGGCGGCTCGTCGTTCGGGAATGGGGGGTGGTCATCGAGGGGGAAGGCGATGCGGATTTGGCCTTGGAAACCTTGCCTTCTCATGCCCTCCTTTCTGTTCAAACCGCGCCCGAAGCCCCCCCGACGACCCAGACGCTTTGGCACTGGTGCGGCATCAGCAACCGCCGCATCGGACGCGCCCCAAACACGTATCGCATCCACCTGAAACCTTCAATCCCTGCATCATGAAAACCGTTCAAATCCTTTTGACTGCAGCGCTCACTTTCATTGTGGGCCAAGTTCCGGCTGCCGTGCTCGAAATCCGCTTCAGCGATGCGGTCGAAAACGGCCTCATCGAATACGAATCCTTCGCCCCCTCGACAGGCCGCAGCCTGGAGCTCTCCGTGGAGAACACGAGCGAGAACGACTTGCTGGTCACAGTGGAAGCCGGATCGCGGTTCACCTGCGAAGGCCGGTATCAACCGCGCATCATTTCCCGGCTGAAGCAGTTCTTCATCAAGCGCGGCGAACGCCGGCGCATCGGCTTGAATGCCCGCTGCGGCAACGCGGACGTCGCGGCAGCGCCGTTGGGGACACCTTTCGTTTTCGATGGGTTCGTGCACCCGGAGTGCGTCGACATCTTGAATGCGCTTGCCGAGGGGCGGCTGGATGAGCACCATTTGGTCCAAAAAATCGTCTGGATGTACACGAACGGCCGTCCCATCACCGACCTCCATCCCTCCGAGGGCGATGAGGGCGCTTATCGCCACATCTTGTCGACGGTGGCCGAGGTGCAGGGATCGGAATTCCACGACCCTGGATACCGCGTGAAGTATGAAGATTTGGACGACGGGCTGCGGTTTTCGGGCATTCCTCGGCAGCTGTCGGGCCGCATTCCCGTTGAGTTGAACGCAGATGGGCCCGTTTCAGTCCAAATCGTCAACCCCGCCGGCGAAGTGCTCACCGTGGGCGCCATCCACCTCCCTCCTTTCCAATCGCTGACGGAACTGGGCTTCTCCCTGGACCTGACGGGATTCGAGCAGGGAACTTATGAAGTTCAGGTCGTCACAGCCACCGCACAACCCGAAGTGCTCGGCCAACTCCCGATCACGTTATGAGCCCTTCAGTCTTCCCCGTTCAACACCCGCCTTAAGTGGTTGGGAGAATACCCCACGCGGCTCGCCACCGCTGCAAACGTCAGGTCGCCACGGTCGAGCAATTTCCGAGCATGTTCCACGCGGATTTCCCGAATGAGCGCGCTCAGCTTGATGTCGCACTCCGCGCATTTCCGGTACAGCGTGCGGCGGCTCATTTCCAAGGCATCGGCCACCGATTCCGCGCTCGCGCCTTGCAGGTCGCGGTAGATTCCTTCGCGGATTTGGGCCAACAAGGCTTGGCGTTCCAAGGATTCCATCCGCTCAGCAGAGGCCGATTCTTGGGCCTTCATTTTGCGCAACTCCATCCTCCAAACCCAAACCCCACTGCCGATGACGAGCACCAGCAGCCCCACCAGCCAATCCCATGGCATCTCGGGCTTGGGCAAGTCAGGCGGGGTGGGACGGAATGTGTAAATGCCTCGGGTCGAACCGAATGCGATACCTCCATCGGGGGTGATCGCGTGTGAAAACCGATTGAATTCCACCAGCGGATCGTGGTGCTCGAGGACTCCATGCTCCAGGCTGTATCGGATCACGCCTCCAAACGTCGAAACCCAATACGTCCCCCACTCATCTTCCACGATGGCGCACACGCTCGCGCTCGGGATGCCTTCATCGATGGATCGCAGCTCGAAATCTCCCGTCTCTTGGTCTGCGATGGCCAAACCGTGGTTCGTGGCCAGCAAGTAGCGGTCGGCACCCATTTCAAGCACGTCGTTGTATTCAATCCAAGGAGGCCAGCCCATGGATTCGAAATGCGTACCATCAAATCTCCACACCCCATCGCCGCGCGTTGAGAGCATGAGCGCATCGTCCATCGGAATCGCCGTGAACACATCGATTTCCGTGGTGAGCACCTTCCAAATGTTTTCCTCATACACCCCAAAACGCCCATACGAGTACCACCAAAGCCGTCCGTTCCACACCGCCCCATCGCGCCGATCGTAATACGAAAACCCATCGCGCATGAAGCTATCCGGCCAGTGAATCAGGTCCAATTCGTCGGGACAACTCAAGGGCCAACGCAACACGAACTGCCCCATCGAATACCCCCACCCTTCATGCTCCAAGACCACCCCATCGTTGAACTCCAAATCCAACAGGCGCTCGCCGTCGCGATAGACTCCGCCGTACGAATTGGCCACCAACTCGCCCTCCAACCACTGAAACCCCCGGATGCTCTCCTCTTCTAAAAACACCCCAGCATTTTCACGAAAGTTCACCTCGTATACCCGAAACCCATCGCATACCAATGAACGGCTGGAATCAATCCGAGCCTCCGAATACATTTCATCCTGACCGAAAAAGTCCTGCCAAACCCGCCCAGCTTGGAACGGATCCTTCCCGAACAGGGCGGACCATTCGTTGCCATCCACCAACGCGCTGCCGGTCCAAAACACCGGCGTGGTTTGGAAAGGATCCAACACCTCAAACTCACCGGCCCCAACCCGATGCTCCAGCCCCTTTGCACCGGTCAGATGAACCACTCCCCCTTCGCCGTTGAACACCGAGTTCACCGGATAACCCAAGTTCAACACCGCCACCAACACCGTGTCACGGTCGCCTCCCGCGAACGCAGTCCACGCGCAACCAAACCACAAGATTCCCAAGGTGATGAACGAACGCGACATGGAACCAAAACTAAACGAAAAATCCCTGCAGCGACGAGTGCGGTGCCGGGCGTAACTTGCCAGACATAAACTCTGCGGGATGGCGAATTTGACTTGGACACCGATCAAGGAATACGAAGAAATCACCTTCAAGGCGTGCAACGGCGTGGCGCGAATCGCCTTCAACCGCCCCGAGGTCCGCAACGCGTTCACGCCGAAAACCGTGGACGAGTTGTGGGAAGCCCTCATCTACTGCCACGAGAGCCAAGAAATCGGCGTGGTGCTCCTCACCGGTGAAGGCCCCTCGCCCAAGGACGGCGGCTGGGCGTTTTGTTCGGGAGGCGACCAGCGGGTGCGCTCGAATTCGGGGTACAAAGGGGAAAATGGCGTCAACCGCTTCAACATTTTGGACGTTCAGCGCCAAATCCGGTTCATGAACAAGGTGGTCATCGCCGTCGTCCCGGGCTGGGCCGTAGGAGGCGGTCACAGCCTCCACGTGGTCTGCGACCTCACGCTCGCGAGCAAGGAACACGCCGTCTTCAAGCAGACCGACGCCGATGTGGCGAGCTTCGACGGGGGCTTCGGCTCCGCCTACCTCGCGCGTCAGGTGGGCCAAAAACGCGCCCGCGAAATCTTCTTCCTCGGCGCCTCCTACTCCGCAGACGAAGCCTACGAAATGGGCATGGTCAACCGGGTCGTGCCCCACGACCAGCTGGAGCAAACTGCCTACGACTGGGCCCAAGAAATCATGACGAAAAGCCCGACGGCAATCAAGATGCTGAAGTTTGGCTTCAACCTCATCGACGACGGATTGGTCGGCCAGCAGGTCTACGCGGGAGAAGCCACGCGGCTCGCTTACGGGACGGAAGAAGCAAAAGAAGGCCGGGACGCTTTCCTCGAAAAACGGCCTCGCGACTTCTCGCGCTTCCC
>CAYMHW010000081.1:0-9127 GCA_964390365.1 uncultured Comamonadaceae bacterium
CCGGTCGGCAGCGGTTGATCTCGTCGATGAGGATGCTTTGGGCGTGCCAGGCCGTCGCCGGCGTATCGAGGTAGCGGATGGCGTCGCCGTTTTCCGTTGGCATGGGGAAGCCGACCAAATCATCAAACGCCACCAAACTCGCATTGTAATGCCGGTGCTCAAGCCCGAGCGCCTCCGCGATGCGGTTCAGCAAAAAGGTCTTGCCCGTTCCCGCTTTTCCGATGAGCAACAACGGATCGCCGCTCACCAACGCCGCCACAATGGCCGGCGCAATCCGATCGTAGCCGTGGATGCCCAAGGCACGCAAGGCCGCTTCCGGCGACGCGCAAACCGGCGCCGCCAACTGAGGAGTTGAGGTCATGTTATGAATGAATTTTCGTATTGACTTAATATCCCGTCTGCTCCCAAGGAAGTTCGGGCTTGCCGAAGTGGCCGTACTGGGTGGTCGCGCGGTAGAGCGGGCGCCGCAATTGGAATTGGTCGATGATGGCGGCGGGGCGGGGATCGGTTTGGCCCAAAAACCGCTCCGCAGCCTCCTGATCACCCGTCCCCAACGTGTCCACGGCAAACACCACCGGCTCCTCCCGCCCGATCGCATACGCGAGCCGCACCTCAGCCCGACGCGCAATCCCTTGATCGACAATCGACCGCGCCACCCACCGAGCGAAATACGCCGCGCTCCGATCGACCTTGGTGCCATCCTTGCCACTGAAACCACCCCCGCCATGGCGTGCAAGCCCGCCATACGTGTCCACCATGAGCTTGCGTCCGGTCACCCCGGCGTCCCCCGCCGGTCCGCCTTCAAAAAACGGTCCACCGGGATTTAAAAAAGCGCGCACCCCATCGTGCATCCAACTTCCCAGCGCCGGCTCCACCACCTCGCGCTGCACCAAATCCTTCAACTCTTCCTGATCCTGCAATTCCACTTCGGGCGCGAGGCAGTACGCCAGCACAACACCGTCCAACCGACCATCCCGAAGCGTCACAAGCGCCTTCCCATCCGGCCGCATCCAATCGCTTCCCGCGCCTCGCCTCAACTGTGACAATCCATGCGTTAGCCGGTGCGCGAGCACCAACGACAACGGCAAACGCTCTTCGGTTTCATCCGTGGCGTAGCCGTATACCAGGGCCTGATCGCCTGCTCCTGCATTGCCAGTTTGGAAGACGTCGGCGCCAGGATGCGTCGTGCGCCGATGCAATTGGTCGTCCACCTGCAAGGCCTGGGCACTGAACCCCTCGTTAGGGTGGAGGTAACCGATGCGCGCGACGGCCTTTCGAATGGCGCCTGCGACATCAACGCGCTCACACGAATCGATTTCGCCCGCCACGGTCACCCGGTTGCCCTTCACGAGCACCTCGGCCGCGACACGAGCGAACGGATCGCGCTCAAGCCACGCATCAACGAGGGCGTCGGCAATGGCGTCGGCCACCTTGTCGGGGTGTCCTTCTTCAACGGATTCTGCAGCCCAAGCGGGCTCAAACGGAGTGTGGGTCGACATGTTTTGACCAGTTTTAAGGGTCCGCATCTTCTGACCACCGTGGTGTCGCACTCGGTTGGTAGCGCCCGAAATGGGTCGCTGTCTGGATGCTTCGGCAAAGATATGAATTGAATTTGGCATTCATCCAAATCCGTTTTTCATTTTTAACAATTTAGCTGCTTCCTTGACAAGGTTGTCGAAATGCCGCGATAGGCCAAATCCCGCCCCATCCTTGCACCAACTAACCCCTCAACCTCACCCCATGTCCAACACCCCCCACACCATGCACTACGTGCTCGTCCTGGACCGTTCCGGTTCCATGGCAGGACGAATGGAAGATGTCGTCGGCGCTGTCAATGAGCAGTTCAAGGAACTGCGCGCCACGGTCGAAGAAACGGGCAAGCAATGCCTGGTCTCGTTGGTCCGCTTCGACGACGACATCGAATCGGTCTTTCAGGATCAAGACGTGCGCACCTTGCCCCCCATCACCCTCGAGGATGTTCGGCCCCGAGGCAGCACGTCGCTCATCGACGCGACGGTCACCTCCATCGAACGAACGGCCGAACGCACCTTGGCAGCGACCTTCGAACGCACCGCATCGGTGGCCATGATCGTCTACACCGACGGGGGCGAAAATTCCTCCCGCCTCCGCAATTCGGACGACCTGAAGCGGGCTTTGGCGACCTTTCAAAACCTCCCGGGTTGGGACATTGCCTTCATCGGCGCTGACCCCAGCGCCATGAGCACCATGGATCGCGCTGGTTTTGACAAACGAAAAATGGCTTATGTTCAAGCTGAAAACAGCCACTACGCCATGCGGCGGATGTCCGCTTCTCTGCGCGACAAGTTGGCCCATAAACGCGAATTCAGCTTCGGAGACGATTTCGAAGACTTGAAATGATGAACCGATGAAGAACCTGACGGTGCACGTCTTGAAACCTGCTCACTTGGACTCGGGCCACGCGGAAGATGCCTTTCGCGTGGCCCAGCAGGTTCCTGGACCCTTGCAGTATGAGTTGGTGGAATGGAACTTCGACGCCCCTCGATACGCCAACTCGCGGGGGGTGGCTTTCGATGTGGCCCCCAGCTTGTCGCAAGAATCCGCCCCGAGCTATGCGTGGGGGAGCATTTGGTCTGGTGTCCGGAAGCGTTTCGGAAAGGAGAAACTCACGGAAATCGAAATGCGGGAGCCGCTGACGCCCCCTCCTCCGTCGCGCTCGATGGATCAGTTCATGCGCGACTACCAGCGCATCGAAGCCGATTACCGTCGATTGAATGCCATACCGGAGGAGGACGTGGTCATTTTCCTGACGCTCCATGGGCACTTCGAGAACTTCTTAGTGGTTCCGGGATTCACGGGCTCACGCATGGGCACCATCCAGCTGAACCACGAGGTGATGCAATCCGTACCGGGTCACTTGTTGGTCGGCTATTACCTGTTCGCCCTGCCCGTGCTGCTCATCGCCTACGCCGACGAGAGCCTCGAAAGCTACCTCGAACGGTTCGCCCACACCACGCCACAAGGATGCCTGAACGATTTGTGCCAAGACGACGTCCGCGCGCTGATGCTCAAAACGAAGACCGCGGATGTTTGCCCGAGTTGCAAGGCCGACTTTCGGGATCGTCGGCTGGATTGGGATTTGGTCCGGCAGATGCGCAACGGGTTCGAAATCGTGCGCCAGTTGCAACTGAACCTCGAAGACTTCCTCGACGGTTGCTCCCTCCCCAACATGACCTTGGGCCTCCGCATCGAGTTCAAGGAGTTGGGCATCGCCGTTCCCCTTTCCCCGAAAGAAGCCGCTGTGTACGAGACCTTTCTCGAAGCGGGACAAGAGGGCATTGCCCTGCATGACCTGGACCGGCATCGCGAACAATTGCATGACGCATATGCCCGGCGTTACACCGGCTCCGACCGCGAAGCCATCAACCGCGTGGTCAACCGATTGACCGACCCGTTAGATGCTGATTTGCAGCAGGTCATTTCAAAGATCAACACCAAGTTCAAGGCGGCCCTGAGCACAGAACGGGCCACCCCATTCCTCATCGTTGGCAACCGAAATGAGCCGAAGAGGGTGGCCGTACCGAGGCAACACATCCGCCGAAATTGACCCATCGGGTGAGGGAAATCGAGCACGCCGCCGATGGCGTGCGCAAAGTCACGGCGCGTCCTCCAAGATTCGCGTATCATCGGCTCATGAAATCCAATTGGCACGTTCTTTCTTCGACGATGGTGTTCTCGTTCCTTCTCCTGAGCGCATGCGAGACCACCCCTCCACCTCCGCCAGGAACCTCCGGAAACGCTCAGCGGGGCTACCTGCTCGCCCAATCGGGCTGCACCTCGTGTCACGCCTTTGAAGGTCGAGGCCCCGTGGAAGTCGCTCCCACGTGGGGCGCCATCGCAAAGGCCTGGGACGGGAGCCGCACCGCGCTCGAACAGTTTTTGCGCAATCCCGACCCCGATGCCGCCCGGGTACACGGAGCCGTGGAGCGCTTCGGCCCGATGCCGAACATGGCATTGACCGCCCAACAAACCCGTGATCTCGCCGCATTCATCGACGAAGCCACCTTCGACCCCGTGAGCGGTGCCCTGACCGAACGAGGCCGATGGAACGAGGCCACAACGGACTCCCTCACGTCGCCGCTCGACCACGCGGTCGATCTGGCCCGCCGCACCAAAGGCATCCTCGGCAAGCAATTGATGACCGCGCTGACGGAAGGCGGCCCTGAGTTTGCCGTTCCGTTTTGCAACGAGCGCGCCATTCCACTAACGGACAGCGCCTCCCGCGCCTTGAATGCCCGGATCCGACGCGTCTCCGACCGCCCCCGGAATCCAGCGAACCGCGCCGAAGGTCGCGCCCTGCATTACCTCCAATCTGGACATGCCGCCTTGAAATCCGGGGCGACTGTCGAACCCGCCGGATTCCAAGATGACGGGGTGTACACCGCCTTTGTCCCCATCTTGACGAACTCCATGTGCCTCCAATGCCACGGCACTGCAGGTGAGGAGTTGCTTCCTGAAACACAGGAACGCATTCGGAAAGCCTACCCGCAAGACCAAGCCGTAGGGTACGCCGCGAATGAACTCAGGGGGATGTGGGTCGTAGAATTATCCACAAGTGCCACCAAATTACTTACAAATCAGTGACTCGGGCACTGCCTTGCGGTCACGTTATTTGAAGTCATGCACAAGTTGACTTTCGGGGTAATGAACGTGGCGCTGTTGGCCTTCTCTTGGTGGGGCACGGGGGCTGGAATGGCTTGGGGCCAGTCCGCCTCCGCAAGCCTGGTGGACTCGCTGTTTTTGGCGCAAGACAAACAGCGTCCGCTTGAAGCCTTAAGATCGACCGCAGACTCCTTGATGAGCGAGGGACAACGAACTGGAGATTGCGCGGTCGAACTCGTGGGCTTGGGGATGTACGTCTTGTACAACGGATTGCACACGGAAGAACTCGAAGCCGTACTTCCTGAAGACAGGTGCCCCATTGTGGGCTTTCACGTTCGGAACAGCGTCGCCACGCGTTATTACCTGAACCAGCAGTATCCCAAGGCGTTGGAATGGTTGGAAAAAGCCCAACTCGCAGCCACCTCCGACGCCCAGCGCATGTCCTGCGCCATTGGCATTGGGGCCTGCCATTCCGGAATGGGGGATAAAGTGGCCGCCTTTCGGTCCTTCAATGAAGCATACAACTTGGCCGAACACCCCGCTCCGGTGATGTTGCTGAACAATTTGGCCGCATCCCAAATCTCATTCGGGCTGTTCCAAGATGCCATTGAACTGCTCACGGAAGCCCTGCGCCAAAAGGACCTCAGCACGTACGAGCGACAACTCATCCACCTGAATCGCATCAACGCCTTCTGCAACTTGGATCAATTGGACAATGCGGATGCGGAGTTCCTCAAAGTCCAGGAAATCCTACCGAGCCGAATGGATGCCAAAACCTTTCAAATCCTGTTGACATTCGCGCTCGTGCTGGAGACACCGGAAAGGTGGCAAGAATTGAAGGGCGACTTGGAACGTGCCTTGACGTATTTGGACCACAACTTTTTGTTCGAAGAAGAGGACCCGGGCAAGCTGCTGTTTGCGGAATACGATAGCGAATGGAAAAAACTGGGCGTGGAAGATGTGGGGAATCTGCGGTGGCAGACCGTCAAATCCCTCAAGGCGGCGCACAACCGGATGCGATTGGAGGTTGCGAAAGAGTTGCTTGAAGAACGCAATGCCCTCGCGGCTTCCACGTTGTCCAATGACAAAATCGGCATCATTCGCAACCTGAATTGGTGGTGGTTTGTCATGTTGCTCGCGGTCGCGGGGATTGCGGTGGGGTGGGGCTTGCGCCAACGGGCACTCCGGAAGCGGGCGGATCACATCGACACCAATTTGGACTTGAGCCAAATCCCGATCATCCATCGATTGAGCGAAGCGCTGGAAAGCGGGGCCATCGATGCCGAAATGGGCGCGGCCTTGAAAGACCTGAAGAACGGCGCGCACGAAACCATCGAAGCCAAGCTCAAAGCCCACATCGCCGTAGAACACGACCTCTCGAAAATCGAGCTGCAGGCCTTGGTCTTTTTCATCTTGGGCTATTCGCCGAAGAACGTAGCGGTGCTCCTCGATCGGTCGGTGGGATACATTTACAACCTGCGCTCGCTTTTGCGCAACAAGTTGGACTTGGAGAAATCGGAGGATTTCAAGGACTGGTTTGCGGGAAACAACTGGTCTTAAGTCCAAACCATCAGCCCCACCACCATCGCAGCGCCTGCCGCAAGCATCACCAGCAACGTGTACGGCAGGATGTCGCGGGCTTTCAGCCCGGTAATTCCGAGCAACGGCAAGGCCCAAAACGGCTGCAGCATGTTCGTCAATTCGTCGCCGAACGCCATGGCCATTACGCCGCGCTCGAAAGGCAGGTGCAGGGTTTGGCACGCCTCCAACACGAGCGGGCCCTGAACCGCCCACTGCCCTCCACCACTCGGCACGAACACGTTGAGCACGGCGGAGGAAAGAAAGAGGGCCATCGGCAGGCCTTCGCGGGTCGTCGAACCCACAAGCGCATCCGCTAATGCAGCCCCGATCCCGGTGCCGGTGACGAGGCCCATGATGCCGAAGTAAAGCGGAAACTGGATCAAGATTCCTGATGCGCCGCGGATCGCCTCATCGAGCGCCCGCAACACCTGGTCCATCGAGCCGTGAGCCACCAGAGCGGCGCCCAACAACACCGTGTTGATCCAATCGGGCGTGATGAACCGCAACTCCGCGTCCCATCCACCGCGCGCTGCGCCCAAAATCGCACCGCCCCAACAAGCCATCCCCAGCAACAGCGCGAGCAATCGACCTCGGTCCAACCGTTCCCCCCACCCCATTCCTTGGGAATCGAGGCTGGGTTGCGGAACAGGCACTTCCCCATCGGGCATGGTCACCCGCTCCAATTGGCTTTGACCACCTAACCAAATGAAAACGAGCGCCGTCACCACCACCACAGCCAACGTAATCGGCCAGCTCCACGGCGCAAACAGCGTGTCGCGCAATCCGATCGCATCTGGCAATTCGGCCAACTGCGGGGCCAATTCAGCCAAGTGCCCTGGCTCGGCCACCTTCAACGGCGCTGACCCACTCAGTCCACCATGCCAAACCAACAATCCCGTATAGCCCGCGGCGCCCAACACCCCAGGATGCACCGTGGGATGCTCAGGATTGCGGCGCAACCAATTCAGCGCTCCCCTCGCCAAAATCGCACCGCCCACCAGCCCCAAGCCCCAATTCAACCACCCCAATGCCATGGCGATGAGGGCCACCTTTGCAGGGGCCAACCGGGGTTTGGCCATCACCCAAATCACCGCACGATCCAACGCACGCAATACCGGAGGCGCCAAGGCCAAAACGTGCCCCAACACCAGCATGAACATGGCCTGAAAACCAAACCGCACCAACCCCGGATTCCACAAGCCTTCCACCCAAGCCTCGGCACTGCGCTCCCATCCGACCACACCGACCGCAAGCCCGCCGGCGACTGCAGAAAGGATCACGGCAATCGACAACGGGCTGGGCATCCAGCGTTGGAAAATGCGGGCGTAGGCATTCAGCAGTCGGGTCAGCATGCAGGCAATTTACAGCACAGAATTCGACCAACGCCCCGTGTCATCTCATCGGCCTCCAGGCCTCCCCTAAAGGCAATTGCCGCGCGGCACAAGAAGCTCAAAGGGCGCCTCCAGTGAAAATCGTGGATTGAAGCGTTCCCGGCTGTTGTATTTTTCGGGACCATGGCGCGCGTGCTGCTCCTTACCCCTCCGTTCACCCAGTTGAACACGCCCTATCCGGCGACGGCTTACCTGAAAGGGTACTTGAACGGCTTGGGCGTGGAATGCGCTCAGGCTGATTTGGGCATCGAAGTGGTGGATGCCCTCTTCAGTTCTGCGGGGCTTGAGGCGCTGTTCGACGCTGCGGCGCCCCATCCGTTGTTGGACGAGCGCGCGTTCTATGAGCGCGCCATCAACCCCGTGATGCGGTTTTTGCGGGGGGGGGACCCGACCTTGGCGCGGCAACTTGCCCAGCCGGGATTCCTGCCGATTGAATTGGATGAAGTGACCGAGGGCGACCTCGAATGGGCGTTTGGGACCATGGGCGTTCACGACCGGGCGAAGCACCTGAGCACCCGGTTTTTGGAACGGCTTTCGCGATTCATTGTTGAGGCAGTCGATCCGGATTTTGGGTTCACGCGCTATGCGGAACAACTCGGACGGTGTGCCTACACGTTTGATGCGTTGGCCGAGCGGTTGGCGGAAGCGCCGTCTTTCATCGACGAGGTGATGCTCCCCTTGCTCGAGCGACTCGTGAATGAGCACCAGCCCGAATGGGTCGGACTGAGCGTTCCGTTTCCCGGGAACTTACTGGGCGGCCTGCGCATCGGGCAATGGCTGAAAGCGAACCGCCCCGAAATCCAAGTGGTCCTCGGAGGAGGCTTTGCGAACACGGAACTCCGGACCGTCCGCGATCCGCGGTTGTTCGACTTTGTGGACTTCGTCACCCTGGACGATGGGGAAACGCCAATGCGGCAATTGCTGGCCGGGGGGCCCTACCGACGCACATTCAGGCGGGTGGACGGCGAAGTCCGCTTCGAAGACACGCCCTCCCTGCCGGATGTGAAACTCGCTGACGCCGGCACGCCCGACTACACGGGGCTTCGGCTCGATCTGTATTTGGACGCCATCGAGCAGACGAATCCGATGCACACGTTGTGGTCGGATGGCCGGTGGAACAAGATGACGCTCGCGCACGGGTGTTATTGGGCGCGCTGCACGTTTTGCGATGTTTCGCTGGACTACATCGCTGTGTACGAGCCGGTTGCCGCGCGGAAGTTGGTGGACCGGATGGTTGAATTGGTCGAGGCGACGGGCCAAACCGGATTCCACTTCGTCGACGAGGCCGCTCCCCCTTCCCTCCTGCGCGCCGTCGCCCTCGAACTCCTTCGGCGCGGCGTGGTCATCACGTGGTGGACGAACATCCGGTTCGAGGAGCGCTTCACGGCGGACCTGTGCCGGCTGCTCCGCGCATCGGGCTGCGTTGCGGTAGCCGGCGGGCTCGAGGTCGCCTCCGACCGGCTGCTGGAACTGATCGACAAGGGCGTCACCGTCGACCAAGTGGCCCGCGTGGC
>CAYMHW010000082.1:0-9106 GCA_964390365.1 uncultured Comamonadaceae bacterium
CCAACGGGCGTGCGCGTGACGGCCATTGCCCGCGGCATCGCGGTGGGCGACGACTTGCAACACGCGGACGAAGCCACCTTGGCCCAAAGCTTGAACCAACGGTTGCCCTACAGCACATGAGCGCCAACCCCGACCTCTCCATCGTCATCGTGAACTACAACGTGGAGCACTTCCTTGAGCAGTGCTTGACGTCGGTGGAACGCGCGGTGGCGCGGATGGAGGCGGCAGGCTTCGGAGCGGAGGTTTGGGTGGTGGACAACCGGTCGGTGGACGGGTCGTGCGCGATGGTGCGGGCGAAATTTCCCTGGGTCCGGTTGGAGGCACTGGAGGAGAACGGCGGCTTTTCGAAGGGAAACAACGTGGCGATCCGGAAGTCGACGGGGCGTTGGGTTCTGTTGTTGAATCCCGATACGGTGGTCCGGGAGGACACGTTCGTCGAGGCGTTGCGGTATGCCGATGCGCACCCGAAGCTCGGCGGAATGGGGGTGCCGATGGTGGACGGAGCGGGGCGGTATTTGCCCGAATCGAAGCGAGGCTTGCCCACGCCTTGGGCGTCGCTGTGCAAGATTTCGGGAGTGTACCGGTTGATGCCGCGCTCGAGGCGGTTCAACCGGTATTATTTCGGTCACTTGGACCGCGAGCAGTCGGCGCCGATCGAGATCTTGTCCGGGGCGTTCATGTGGATGCGGCGGGAGGCGTTGGACGAGGTCGGGTTGTTGGACGAGGCGTACTTCATGTACGGGGAGGACATTGATTTGTCCTGGCGGCTCATCCAAGGGGGGTGGGAAAACCACTACTTCGCGGGCACGTCCATCATCCACTACAAAGGCGAGAGCACGAAAAAGGGGTCGCTCAATTACGTGATGGTGTTCTACGGCGCGATGCTCATTTTCGCTTCGACGCATTTTGAGGGGCGGCAGGCGCGGTTGCTGACGTGGTTGATTCGGCTGGCGATTTACTTGCGGGCGGGGTTGGCCGTGGTGCGGCGTGGGGTGGATCGTTGGGGGCTGCAGGGGGTGGAGGCGGCGGTGCTGTTCAGCGGATTGCTGGCCATTTTGCGGGCGTATTCGAGGTGGTCGGGCATCGTGTACGATGTGGGGTTGGCGGCGACGGCGTTTGCGGTGTACACGGCGGTGTGGTCGGTGGCCGTGGCGTGGAGCGGGGGGTACGATCGGCCGTGGCGGTTGGGGGCGGTGTTGAAGGGCGTGGTGCTCGGCGGCCTCGTCTTGATGGCCGGATATGGATTGCTGCCCAAAACCGTGCAATTTTCCCGCGCGGTCCTGCTCCTTGGAACCGTTTGGGCCGGGGTGACCTTCGTGGGGCTTCGCACGCTGTTTCTGCGCAAGGGTTGGCGGCACGCGGTTCGCAAACGCCGGCTGGTCGTGGCAAGCGGGGCGTCCTTGAAGGAGCTGCTGCCCATTTTGCGCGGGGCGGGGGCGGCCGTGGAGTCGTGGGCGCTGACGCCGGAAAAGGAGGCGCTGAGCTCGGTGGAGGGCGTGCGGGTGGTGGGGACGATTGCGGATTTGGCCGAAGCAATGCGCATTCACCGGGTGAACGAAGTGGTCTTCAACGGGCGGGAATTGTCGGCGGCGGCGATCATCGATGCGATGACGGGGGTGAGCGATGGGGGCGTGCAGTTCCGCATTGCCTGGGAGCCGGGTAGCCCGCTCATCGGGCCGGGGGGACCGGAAGGGTTGGAGGGGTTCGTGGACGTGCAGCGGGCGATCCAGTTGCCGGCGTCGCGGCGGCGGAAGCGCCTGTTCGACGTCGTGGGGGCGCTCGTGTTGGGCTTGGCTTCGCCGGTGCTGTGGTTGAGCGGGCGGCGTGGCTGGGGGCGTGCCGCGTTGCGGGTGGCGTTTGCGGGATGGACGTGGGTGGGGTATTCGGAGCCGCGGAAAGGCCTGCCATCGTTGAGGAAAGCGGTGCTTCGGCGGTCGGAATCGGGGGATGTGCGGGTGCGGCAGCGAACGGATTTGGCCTATGCGCGAGATTATCGATGGACAACAGACCTGTCGGTCGTCCGTGAAGCCTTAATTTCGCAACGCGCAATACAACGATATGGCAACAATTGAAATCCTCCTCCCGAAGATGGGTGAAAGCGTAGCAGAGGCTACGATTACGAACTTGGTGGCACAGCCGGGACAAGCTGTGGAAGCGGACGAGAACATCGTCGAAATCGCCACGGACAAGGTGGACAGCGAGGTGCCGGCTCCGGAGGACGGGGTGCTCGTGGAGTGGTTGGTCGCGGAAGGGGATGTGGTGCAGGTCGGGGCGCCGATTGCGCGGTTTGAGACGGGGAGCGGTGCGACTGCGCCCGTGGCCGCGCCCGTGGCAGCCCCAGCGGCAGCCCCAGCTCCCGAAGTGGTGGAGGCGTTGGAGGCGCCTTTGACGGGCATGCCACCTCGGGTCAGTGAATCGGGCCGGTTTTATTCGCCCTTGGTGCGGAGCATTGCGGCGGCGGAGGGCGTGAGCGCGGCGGAGTTGGAAGGCATTGCGGGCTCGGGAAGCGAAGGGCGCGTGACGAAGAAGGACATCTTGTCGTTTGTTGAAGGGCGTGGAAAATCGGCACCAGCTCCCGCACCGGCGCCAACACCGGCTCCCGCGGCAGCTCCAGCTCCAGCTCCAGCTCCGAAAGCGGCGCCCCAACCCGCAGCGGTCAGCGTTTCGGGCAGCGACGAAATCGTCGAAATGGATCGCATGCGGAAGATGATCGCCGAGCACATGGTGCGTTCCGTGGCCACCAGCCCGCACGTCACCTCGTTCGTGGAGGCGGACGTCACCCGCATCGTGAACTGGCGCAAGAAGAACAAGGACGCCTTTGAGGCAAAAACGGGCGAGAAGTTGACGTTCACCCCGATGTTGGCGGAAGCCATCGTCAAAGCCATCCGGGATTTCCCGGGGGTGAATGCGCAGGTGGACGGGGACCGCATCATCATCAAGAAGGACATCCACTTGGGCATGGCGGCGGCGCTGCCGTCGGGCAACCTCATCGTGCCGGTCATCAAGCATGCGGATCAGTACAACTTGGTCGGGTTGGCACGCCAAATCAACGACCTCGCCAACCGCGCTCGGGCCGGAAAATTGGGCCCGGACGACATTGCCGGTGGCACGTACACGATGTCCAATGTCGGCACCTTCGGCAACGTGATGGGCACGCCGATCATCAACCAGCCGCAGGTGGGGATTTTGGCCTTGGGGGCCATCCGCAAGAAGCCGGCGGTCATCGAAACGCCTGAGGGCGATGTGATTGCGGTGCGCCACATGATGTTCCTTTCGCACAGCTACGACCACCGCGTGGTGGACGGCATGCTCGGGGGAAGCTTCGTGCGCCGCGTGGCGGATTACCTCGAGGCGTTCGATCCCGAGCGTCCGATTGACTAACCTGAAATTTTGCGGCAGATGAATTGGTCCCAGATGAACTTGAAGCGCCCGCTGGTGGTGCTGGATTTGGAAACGACCGGGACCGAGGTGGGGAAGGACCGGATTGTGGAAATCGCCATGATCAAGGTGTCTCCGGACGGATCGGTGGTGAAGAAACCGGAGCAACGGGGAGCGGAGCACCGCATCCTCGTGAATCCCGAAATGCCCATTCCTCGGGAGGCGAGCTTGGTTCATGGGGTGTGGGACGCCGACGTGGAAGGGAAGCACACCTTCCGGCAATTGGCGCCACGGTTGGTGCAGTTCCTCGACGGGTGCGACCTTGCCGGATTCAACAGCAACCGGTTCGACGTTCCGATGCTTGCAGAGGAGTTCCTGCGCGTGGGCGTGGATTTCGGACTGGAGGGCCGCAACCTGATCGACGTCCAAAACATCTTCCACAAAATGGAACAGCGGACGCTCCGGGCGGCCTTCAAGTTCTATTGCGGAAAAGACCTCGAAGGCGCGCACGAGGCCCTTCCCGATACGGAGGCCACGCTCGAAATCCTGTGGGCTCAACTCGAGCGGTACCAGGAGACCACGGTGCTGGACAGCATGGGGGAGGCGGTGGGACCCGTGCCGCGCGACATGGACGCTTTGCACGCGTTTTGCCAACGCCAACCGTTCGCGGATCTGGTGGGCCGCTTCATTTACGACGATGCGGGGGAGGTGCTGTTCAACTTCGGTCAGCACAAGGGCAAGTTGGTGAAGGAGGTCTTGCGGGTGAATCCCGGTTACCTCGGTTGGATGATGGACGCCGATTTCCCGAACTACACCAAGCGCACGCTGCGCAAGGTGTGGGAGGAGATGAAAGGCTGAGTCCATGGGGCGCCGCGCAGTGGTTTTGGTGTCGAACGATTTGAGTTTCGACCAGCGGGTGAGGAAGACGGTGCGCACCTTGGAGGCCGACGGTTGGGAGGTCGATGTGGTCGGTAGGCTGTTGCCCAATTCCGTGGAGGTTCCTTGGACCGAGCGAACGACACGGCACCGCCTGCGCTTTCATCGCGGGAAGGAATTCTACACGGAACTGACCTGGGTGCTGACCCGTGACCTGCTGGGTCGGAAGGACGTGCAGTTGATTTGGGCCAACGATTTGGACACCTTGCTCCCCGCGCGCATCGCCGGCCTGCTGCGGCGCATCCCGGTTGTATACGACAGCCACGAATTTTTCACCGAGGCAGAAGGGCTGTCAAAGCGCCCCCTCCAGCGCTGGGTGTGGCTTGTGGTGGAACGCCTGACCATGCCGCTGTGCAAATCCGTCATCACCGTTAACGACAGCATTGCCGATGCCCTCGCCGCCCGCTACCCCCGCGGGCGATTCGGGAGGCCGTACGTCGTTCGGAACATGCCGATGCGACAAATGCAACCGAGCGTAGCCGATCGCAGCCTGTGGGAGCGGTATGGGGTGCCCACGGAACGCCCCATCGTGCTCATGCAAGGTGCCTTCATCGACCGAGATCGAGGCGGTAAAGTCGCCGTGAGCGCCTTGGAACACCTGCCCGATGTCACCCTCGTCTTCATCGGCGCGGGCTCCGAATTCGACTGGGCCGTGGAGCAACAGCCGAAGTGGAAAGGCCGGCTGCATTGCATTCCCAAATTGCCGTACTCGGAACTCGTGCCGCTCACGGCTTCTGCAGATGTGGGGCTTTCGCTCGACCAAGGCCTGTACGGCAATTTCTACCTCAGTTTGCCCAATAAGTTGTTCGATTACATCCACGCGGGCCTGCCTGTGGTGGCGACGGATTTGCCCGAAGTGAGCCGCATTGTGAACGCTCATGAAGTGGGCCAAATCACCCCATCCTCCACCCCCGAAGCCGTCGCCGAAACCATCCGCAGCGTCCTCGCCACCCCGCGCTCCACGTGGCGCACCCGCTGCGAACGCGCCGCTGAAGTCCTGAACTGGGAGTCGGATTCCGCCCACATCTTGAGCGCCATCGAACGCGCCATGAAATAATGCTCCCGAGCACCAAGGGTTTTCAATTGGGAAACGTACGACCTTTACCAAAACCTGAGATTTGAAATCATTCCTTGCCTTCATCGCTTGGATGGCTTTGCCGTTCTTGGCGTTTTCGCAGTTTTCGACGGAAGGGGATGCGTCCAACGAAGGAGGGGGCTGCTACCGCCTCACGGAAGACGACAACAATGAAATTGGCGCTGCATGGTCGAATTCGCCGATGGATTTGACGCAGCCCTTTGATGTCGTGGTTTCTGTGTTTCTGGGCAATTCCAACGGGGGGGGAGATGGCATGGCGTTCGTGATTCGAAACGAAAACAGCAATGACCTCCAGCCGAATCAAATGCCCGGCAACGATGGCCAATACGTCGGCTACGGCAGCATCGATGAGAGTGTGATCGTGGAAATGGACACCGACGACAACAACGGCACGGGCGACCCCAACTGGGATCACCTCTCGGTCTTGCGCGATGGCAACCCGGACCACGATGACCCCACTTGCTTGTTCGATCCGGTCCCTGCATTGCCCGATTTCAGCAACATCGAGGACAACGATGAACACATCTTCCGCGTGACTTGGAATCCCGCAAACGACAGCCTCAAAGTCTATTTCGATTGCTTCCTCCGCATCGCAACCACCGTCGACATCCCCGATATCATCGACGACGTGGAGGGCATTTGGGGCTTCGTGGCGTGCACGGAGAACGAGGAGAACGAGCACCGGTTTTGCGCGTTGGAGTCGTTTGCGCCCGCGGAACTTGATTTGGTTGATCTCGATTTGTGCTCAGGCCAAACCGCCACCATCACCCTCCCAGACGGCTTCGACAGCGTGATTTGGACGCCCACCACGGGCCTCAGCGGCACCTCCGGTTCAACCATCACCGTGGCCCCGGTTGTCACCACGACGTACACTGCATCGTGGGAAGACGGCTGCGGCAATGCCGTCGAGGCGTCCTTCACCGCCACGGTCAGCCCGGTCGATTTGCCGGATGCGGTGCCGAACTTGGAAATGTGTGACGGGGAACCGGTTGCCGTGCCCTTCATCTTCGTGCCCCCCGGATACGCATTGGGGTGGGAGACCTTGAACGGTCCGGTTCCGGCATCCGTTGATGTGCCGGGCACGTACTCCCTCTTTGTGACCAACCCCGAGGGATGCACCGAAGAACAGTCGCTCGAGGTGACCAACGTGACGTTGCCAGCTTTGGACCTCGGGAGCGACGTGGCATTGTGCCCAGGAGAGAGCTTCACATTCGACGCAGGCGTTCCCGGCATTGTTTGGGGCGACAACAGCACCGGATCGACGTACACGGCATCGGGTCCGGAGACGGTGACCGCAACCGTGGGTTCCGGAAGTTGCACGGCCACCACCACAGTGGAAGTCACTTCGGTTCCCGGCTATGCGCCCGATTGGAGTTCGGAATGGACGCTTTGCGGATCCGATGGCACCTTGGTGCTGGATGCCACGGACGCGAATTGGGATGCCGACGACGTGACCTACACTTGGTCCGATGGCTCCAGCAATGCCACGTTTGAAGTCGCGAATCCCGGCACTGTTGAAGTGAACGTCGTGGCGGGTGGATGTGCGCATGCATTCGTCACCGACGTGCAACCTGCTGAAATCACTTCGGTCGACTTGGGGGGCGATGCGACGGTCTGTCCTGGGGACGCATTGGAGTGGACGGTTCCGTACCCAGCAGCTTGGGTGACTTGGTGGAATGGGGGGGATGCGGTGGGCTTCGGAAACGTTTTTATACCCAATTCGGCAGGAACGTACCTCGTGGAAGTGGCCCACGCGGGCTGCTCGATCGAGGACGAGGCGACCGTTGAATGGGGGGCGGATTACTTGCCTGACCCGGTGGGCAACTTGATCTTGTGCGAAGGGGAAACCGTGCTGTTGGATGCATCCGATTCGGATTGGAATGGAGGCCCCGTGACGTATGCTTGGGCAGGTGGCCCCAGTGCCGCTGTTTGGGAGGTGGACCAAGCCGGCCTTTACGAGGTGGAGGTGACAGCGGATGGTTGCAATCACACGTTCAGCGTCGAAGTCGTCGCTTCTGCGGTCCTGGAAGTGGACCTGGGTTCCGATGTCGCCCTGTGCGCTGGGGAAGCGCAGTCCTTCAGCAGCGGGGCGCCAGGTTTCCTTACCACCTGGTTGTGGAACGGCGACGATTGGGTTTCCGGTGTGGCTTCGGTTGCGTTGGATGAGGCGGGCACCCTGACGTGCATTGTGGACGACGGCACGTGCACGGCATCGGACGCGGTCGAGGTTTCCGTCTTGCCCACATTCGATGCTCAACTGCCGTTCAGCGTCAGTTTTTGCGAAGGCGAGTCCGCGACGCTTTCAGCTGCAGCAGGGGCTGCAAGTTACGAGTGGGTGTTGCCGGACGCTTCGACCACATCCGGGAGTTCCGTCACCATTGCCGTTCCGGGTACCATTGCGTTGCACGTCGAACAGTTGGGCTGCTCGGCATCGTTCGAGGTGGAAGCCATTCAAGTCCCGCTGCCATCCGTCGATCTTGGTCCAGACATCGGGGTCTGCGAAGGAAACACCGTGGTGCTCGAAGTGAACGTTCCGGCGGACTGGGTTCAATGGAATGGAAGCACCTACGGCACTGCGTTTGAAGTGTTGGAATCGTCCACGGTAACCGCAGTGGTGTCCGAATCGGGGTGCACGAACGAGGATGAAGTTCAGGTCGAGTTTTACCCGGTGCCCGAATTCGATTTGGGCCCCGATCTGCAGCTCTGCGCGGGAGCAACGGCCATCTTGGAAGCAGAGGGGCTGCCGGCGGGGGCAACGCTCGATTGGGTCGGGGCCGGTTCCAACGTGAATCCATTGGTTGTGAACACTTCAGGAACTTACTTGGCGGTGGCTACCTTGGGCGGCTGCACGTACGAAGACGAGTTGACCATCCAAGTGGCGGCTGCTTACGATCCCGAGTTGCCCGAAATCACCACCCTCTGCGCCGGCACGACCGCTGTGTTGACGGCCGCTCCGGCCGATTCCCTGTTCGCCACGTGGTACGCCTGGTCGCCGGGCGGGAACGGGCTGAGCGCCGCCATTGACCACGAGGGGACGTACACATTCACAGCCGGAAACGCCTGCGGAACGTGGTCCCGCAGCGTGTTCGTCGAGGTGGAGGACTGCGCGTGTTCCGTGTTTGTTCCCAGCGCCTTCACGCCGGACAACGATGGGCGCAATGACCGGTTCATCCCGGAGTTTTCTTGCGTGCCGACGCAGTACTCGTTCGAGGTGTTGGACCGCTGGGGCGTCCGCTTTTTCTACACCGAGGATCCGAGCGAAGGCTGGTTGGGCCAAATCCCAGATGGCGCAAGCGACGACCGGCCCTACTTCGGCCCTCAAGACCTGTACGTCTGGCGAGTGGTTGCGGTGTTCGAGCACAACGGCGTGGCCCGCCACCACGTCCATACTGGCCATGTGACGTTGTTGCGCTGAGGGCTTCACCGGTTCGCAGAATGCGTACCTTTGCGCCATGTCTACGGAAGGTCACAACGAGGCGCTCGAATCGGGAGAAGCGCGCAAGTCGCTCAATTTCATCGAGCAGAAAATCGAGGCGGATTTGGCTGCCGGTAAACACGGCGGCCGCATCCACACCCGTTTTCCCCCGGAGCCCAACGGCTACCTGCACATTGGGCACGCGAAGGCCATTTGCGTTAGCTTTGGTTTGGCCGAGAAATACGGCGGCGTCACGAACCTGCGCTTTGACGACACGAACC
>CAYMHW010000083.1:0-2587 GCA_964390365.1 uncultured Comamonadaceae bacterium
TCACGTCATCGCCAAACGCCGCACCGCCACCAACGTACAAGCTGTCGCTGAACAAGCCCGGTGCGTTCACATGCAGCGTGTCGCTCAACGTCGTCTCGCCGCTCACGCTCAAATCGTCCGAAAGGGTCGTCGCGCCCGTCACTCCCAAGGTGCTGCCAAAATTCACCGCACCATCCACCTGCAAATCGCCATGCAGGTGCGTGTTGCCCAACACATCCAACGAATCACTCAAGAGTGCGGGTGCCCCCGCGTACAACGTGTCGCGCAGCGTCGAAGTGCCCGTCACATCGATGGTTGATTGGAACACCGCTGCCCCTGCGACCTCCAACATCGCCTCCAGCCCCACGTTGCCGACCACGTTCAAGCTGTCGCCCAAGGCCGTCACGCCCGTAACGTAGAGGCGCTCACCGATGCTCACCGCCTTGACGACCCGCAACGAGTCACTGAACTCGACGACCCCTTGAACTAACAAGGAATCCGCCAAAGACGTCACCCCGGTCACGCTCAAGCGACCCGCAATCTCGGCATCCTTGTTCAACACCAAGCTGTCACCGGTGAAGGTGCCCGTGGTCGTGATTTGGCCTGCTCCATTCAGCGCATAGCCACTGAAGCTCACGTCCATTCCTGGATTCGTGCCATTGCCCAGCACATCCGACCACGTCAGCGACTGGATGGCTGCTGATCCCGCAGCAGTTTGCGAAAACAAAGAATCCAAATCGGCTTGCAGAGCAGGCAAGCCCAACTCCAAATAGACCTTGCTTCCCACGTGGTTCGCCGTCACCGCTTGCTGCTGTTGAGCAAAACCGTCTCCAATAGCGAGCAAACTCCCCGCTAGAGCAATTAAAAATGCGCTGAACTTATTCATTTCTTCGACAGAATTTCATTGCGAATTACGCCAAGCTAACATCAACTCGTTGCGCCGCAGATCACAAATCACAAGGATTAGAACATTACATGAAGAAATTGCACGCAATCACAGATATGTGAACTTATGTGAACGGACTGAGGTTTGAAGACTATTTTCGAGATTTGGCTGATGCGAGTTTTGAATGTCCTGTTCTTGTGCCTTGGGGCTTGGCTGAATGTCAACACGACGGAAGCACAGCCGCATGCCAACATTGAAGTGGACCGCGCTGTTCGAGAGTGGCAAGACCGGAGCCAAGGAAGCAACGACTACCTCATCGACCAAGGAAATCGCCTGCGAGCGGCTGGATTGGCTACGGGAAATTGCGACACGTTGCGCATCGCTCATGCCTTGCTCATGCATGCGTTCACGAATAACCCCGAAGCGTCGGAACTGCCCGAGCTGGACACGCTGTTGTGTCCCATTGAGGGATTTGAGCTGATGCGCGAGATTGGCGTGTACGAATTCCTGTTTGGGGACCTTGACCGGGCGCGAAATTGGTTCGAGAAATGCCTGCCCTTGACTGAGGTTCCAAAGGAACGGGCGAGTTTGTCCCAAAACATCGGTACGTGTTACTACCTCAACAACGAATTGGAAGACGCAGTCCATTGGTACGAGTTGAGCACGGAGTATGGCATGGAACTCCTATCCGCCATCAGCATCATGAACCTCGCGAGCGTCAGCATGGCCCTTGGGGATGCAACCAATGGATTGAAGTGGGCAGAAGCCGCGGAGGCCCGGTTGATCCAGCAGCTGGATGAAGGACTCGACGCCGAAACGTTCGTGCGACAGCGCGACCTCATATTGCTCAATCACAGCTTGGCTCATTTGGAATTGGGCCAAATCGACGAAGCGATGGCCGCCTACGACCGCCTCAAGCTCGATGGCTTTCTTCCGGGCGTGGTCATGGAGTTCTATCACCTCGCGGTCGCCTTGGCTTTTGCCATCGACTCGCCCTTGCCGATTGAACGGCATCAGGTAGCATTCAGTGAGCACATCGTGCAGGATTCGGTGGGGGCTGTTGCGCGGTTTGGCCCGACCTTGCTGATGTTGGAACCTTGGAAATCGCACTGGACGGAGGCCGAGTCTCCCTGGGAGGTCATTCGCGCGTTGCCGAAGAATCAGCTCCCTCAACTCATCGACCCCGGACGGATGGCCGACGCGAGCAAAGCAACTGGAAATGCTCGGGGCGCGCTGCTGGCGTTGATTTGGTTGGTGGTGGGGGTGGCGAGCTTCGCTTGGGTGCGGCGACAGCAGCCCCGAACTGCAGCGGGAACGGCCGAGTTGCTGACGAAGGTGCGCAGTGCCGTGCTCGATGGGAATGCGAAGGCCTGCCGTCGGGGCTTGGCTGAACTGCTTCATGTTGAAGATTTGGCGCCCCTGGACTTGAACGTTTCCCTGACCGCGAGGGAAACGGAGGTGCTCATCGGCATCAAAGACGGAGAACGAGCGAAGGAGACGGCACAACGTTTGGACTTGAGTGTGAAAAGCATCTACATGATGCGGTCGGAACTCAAGCGCAAATTGGAACTTTCGGACAACGACAGCATTGAAGAATGGGTGAACAAGCAGACACCGGAAGCGTAAGCACGAGTGCGACCGTTTTGGAGGAGTTGATTGCCGGATTGGATCCGTTGGCATCTTGGACGGCCGGTGAAGACCCGCCCCCTGAATTCGCGGTCG
>CAYMHW010000083.1:2687-9037 GCA_964390365.1 uncultured Comamonadaceae bacterium
GCTTGGAACAAATTGACCCCTTCCGAGCAACTGGTCGCATGGGGAACAATGCACGACAAAACCGTGCAGGATTTGGCCGATGAATTGGCTTGCACCCCTTCTCACGTGTACAACCTCCGGACTTCCATCCGCAAGAAATGGCAACTTGAAACGGAAGAGTCGTTTGCTCAATCGATCCGGGCCCGACACCACGAGTTGTTGAACAAAGTCCGCGACTAACGGAAGGACCGAATGCCTTCCACGGCTGCCAATGCGCCCGCCCCAGCTGCCAGCGCTGCGACCACTTCAGCCAGCCACATGGGCCAAGCGTGAAACAGCTCGTGCACACCAGGAACATGGTGAACGAAAATTCCGCCAGCAACCAGGATGAGCGCAGCCGTCCCGATGGCTCCGATTCCCTTAATGAGGACCGGCAAAGCCCGCACCAAAAAACGCCCGACCTTTGGTGCGCCGGGCGCCTTCCAGGTCATCATCGCCAGCCCAGCATCGTCCATCCGAACGATGAGCGCGACCAGTCCATATACGCCGATCGTGGCCAACACTGCCACCACGGAAACCGATAACGCTTGCACCGCCAATTCGGCCTCGGCGACGCTCCCCAAGGCAATGATGACGATTTCGACCGACAGGATGAAATCCACCAGCACCGCGGAACGGATCTTTTGTTTCTCATCCAAGACCGCCGGTACCTGAACCCGCTCTTGGGCCGCAGGACGCGCATGCCCCCTGAGGTGGTGCCAGATTTTCTCCACGCCCTCATAGGCCAAAAACAGCCCCCCCATCACCAAAATGGGTTCAATCACCCAAGCAGCAAAGGCACTGAGCAACAGGGCAATCGGCACGATGATGACCTTGTTCAGGAAGGATCCCTTCACGATGGCCCACAGCACGGGCAGCTCCCGCGAGGCCTTGAACCCGACCGCCTTCTCGGCGTTGACCGCCAAGTCATCCCCGAGGATGCCCGCCGTCTTTTTCGTCGCCACTTTGCTCATCGAAGCCACATCGTCCATCAACAAAGCGATGTCGTCGAGGAGTGCAAAAAATCCCGTTGCCATGTCCGCAAGGTAAGAAGTTCACGCGGCGCGTATCTTCGTTCGCATCATGGGAAAGGTTCGAATTCTTTCGCTCGATGGGGGCGGATTGCGCGGCATTGCGCCGTTGATGGTGTTGGACTGGATCGAGCGGGAAACCGGCAAGCGCATTCACGAGTTGTTCGATGTGATCGCGGGGACGTCGACGGGGGGCATCATTGCGTGCGGGTTGGCTGGGAGTGCGGATGGGGAGCGGCCGTTGATGGATTTGGGCCAAATCATCGACCTCTACGAAAGCGAAGGCGCGACCATTTTCCCGCCCGCAGAAAACGCACTCGGTCGGTTCTTCCGAGGCATCAAATCGGCCTTCGATCCGCGCTATTCACCGGACGGTCTGGACGGCTTGCTCCGCGGGAATTTCCGGGACCTGAAGCTCAGCGATGTCCTCGTCCCCATCATCGTCCCTTCGTACGACATCGGGCACAACGAGGTCCTGATGTTCAAATCGCGGAAGGCCGCCGATGCGCGGTACGACGCCACGTTGCGCGAGGTGTGCCGCGCCACATCCGCCGCGCCGACCTACCTGCCATCGTTCAAAATGGCCTATCCCGACCGGACAGGAACCGTGAAAGACCGGGTGTGCATCGACGGGGGCATTTACGTGAACAACCCGACGATGGCCGCCGTGGCGGAGGTCATCAAGCACGGGCACAGGGGGGAGCGCGTGGCGTTGGAGGACGTTCACTGTTTGTCCTTGGGAACCGGCAACCACATCAAGGACCTCGACGAGCAGGGCAGCATCGATTGGGGGCTATTCAATTGGGCACGGCCGATCACGAACGTCATGATGCAAGCATCTTCCTTGGCCGTGGAATATGAAGCGGAACAACTCTTGTCCACCTACCTGCGCCTGCAGTTCCACATCCACGAGGAGCCATTCAGCGACATGGCGGATGCGCGACCCGAGACGCGCGCCCACATCAAGCAACTCGTGAATGAACAGCTCCTGCAACCCGAACCGCTCAATCGGCTGCGCGCTTTCCTCGGGGAATGAAGCTCCGTCGGGCCGGGTGTGCGACGTGCGTCAACTGAACCGCTGATGAAGGCTCAATCGGGCCAAATTTTACCCGGGTTCAGCAGCCCCTTCGGATCGAACACGCGCTTCACGCCACGCATCAATTCCAGTTGGATGGGACTGTATGCCAAGTCGATGAAAGGCTT
Organism: uncultured Comamonadaceae bacterium; assembly: GCA_964390365.1. GTDB lineage: Bacteria > Bacteroidota > Bacteroidia > Flavobacteriales_D > Sanyastnellaceae > JALQTD01. The sequence continues at coordinate 4,940 of CAYMHW010000083.1, forward strand.
CTGAACCCAGCCGATGCCGTGCTCTCCGCTGAGGGTTCCGCCCAGCCGCACCACCTCAGCGAACAGCTCCCGAATTGCTTGCGGCAACTCCTCGTCCCACGCCTTCTGCGGCATGGCGTCGCGCAGGATGTTCACGTGCAGGTTGCCGTCGCCGGCGTGGCCGTAACACACGCTCCGAAACCCATACCGTCCCCCGATTTCCTTGACCGCCCGCAGCAACTCCGGCAACCGGCCCCGCGGCACCACCGTGTCCTCCTCCTTGTAGACGCTCGCCGCCTTGACGGCCTCCCCCACCCGCCGCCGCAGGAACCAAAGTCGGTCCTTCGCGGCCGCGTCGTCGGCAAAGAGCGGCTCCCCCGCACCTGCCCCCTCCAACACCGGCAGCAACGCCTCCACCTGCGGCATCAGGTCCTCCGCCCGGAAGCCGTCCACCTCGATGAGCAGGTGCGCCGCCACGTCCTCCCCCACCTCGAGCGAGTGGTCGCCCGTGAAGTCCTGCGCCAACCGCACCGCGTCCCGCTCCATGAACTCCAGCGCCGACGGCTGCACCCCCGCCTGGAAAATCGCCGCCACCGCCGCACACGCCGCCTCCGCCGAGGAGAACGGCACCAACATCAGCGCGTTGTGCCGAGGCCAAGGCAGCAACTTCAACGTCGCCTCGGTGATCACCCCCAGCGTCCCTTCGCTCCCGACCATCAACTGCGTCAGGTTGTACCCCGTGCTGTTCTTCAACGTATCGGCGCCCGTGCGAATCACCTGCCCATCGGCCAGCACCACTTCGAGGTTGAGCACCCAATCCTTCGTCACCCCGTACTTCACCGCCCGCGGCCCCCCGCTGTTTTCGGCCAGGTTGCCCCCGATGGTGCACGTGCCGCGCGAGGCAGGATCCACCGCATAAAACAGCCCGTCGCGCTGCACCCGCTCCTGCAGTTCCTGCACAATGACGCCCGGCTGCACCCGCACTTGGTGATTGGCCAAATCCACTTCCACCACCCGATCCATGCCCTTCAACGACAACGCAATCCCTCCCTTCACCGCCAGCGCCCCACCGGACAGCCCCGTGCGCGCCCCCGCCGCCGTCACCGGCACCCCGAAGGCATGCGCCACCTCCATCGTCGCCACCACGTCCTCCCGCGACCGAGCGCGGACCACCGCTTGCGGCGGAAACCGCAGGTCCTCCGTTTCGTCTTGCGCATGAACGCTGAGCACCTCGGCATCCGTCGAAACGGCCTCGCCCAAGCGTGCGCGCAGCGCATCCATCCAATTCAAGTTTTCCACAACCCCAAACATACGCCCCACAGCCCCCCACCAAGTTCACCCCTCATCGTGTATATTGCCCACACTTGAACGAAACCATGCAGAAAACGACCAGGATTCGCCTGTGGGCGGGAGCCGCGCTCCTCCTGCTGACCGCCGCCACCGCCGTCGCCCAAGAGGCCGAGCGGTTCACGAATGAGAAAATTTGGTACAGCCGCACGTTTCCCCAGCAATACGTTTGGGGCATCCGGTCCATGGCGGACGGTTTGCACTACACGCGCCTCGAGCGCGGCGACAACGGCAGTGAAATCGTGCAATACGCCTACAAAACGGGCGAACGCGTCGCGACCCTCCTGACCAGCGCCCAGGCCTTCGAAGACGCCTCCGTCAGCATCGACGACTACACCTTCAGCGCCGACGAGTCGAAGCTCTTGCTGATGATCAACCAAACCCCGATCTACCGCCACTCCTTCACCGCCGACTACTACATCTGGGACCGGGAAGGCGAGGGATCCATCATCCCGCTCTCAGACGAAAGCCGGGGACAACAGCGCCTCGCGACCTTCTCGCCTGCAGGAGACAAGGTCGCCTTCGTCCGCGACAACAACGTCTTCGTCACCGACGGCTACACCGAAACACAGGTCACCACAGACGGCGAGTTCAACAAGGTCATCAACGGAGCTACGGATTGGGTGTATGAGGAGGAATTTGGGGAGGACAACGGCTTGTTTTGGTCGCCCGATGGGCAGCGGCTCGCTTACTACCGCTTCGACGAATCGAACGTCCGTGAATTCAGCATGCCCGTTTATGGGGAGTTGTACCCGGACCCGTACACGTTCAAGTACCCGAAGGCGGGCGAGGAGAACAGCCAGGTGAGCATTCACGTGTACGATTTGGCATCGGGCCAAAGCCGCACCGTCGACACCCCACAAATGGAGTACATCCCGCGCATCCAGTGGACCCACGAGCCCACCACGCTCGCGGTGACGATGATGAACCGCCACCAGAACGACTTGCGGTTGCTCCTCGCCGACTGCACGGCCAAGTCGATGCGCATCCCCACCTCCGAAGGGTACGCGGAACAATGCGACACGTACATCGACGTGACGGACAACCTGACCTTCCTCTCCGACGGTGCCCGCTTCGTCCTGACGAGCGAGCGCGACGGCTACAACCACCTGTACCTGTGCGATTTTGAAGGCAGCGCCACCGCGCTGACGACGGGCGAATGGGACGTCATCGAGGTGGCGGGTTACGACGCGAAGGCCGGCGAGGTCTACTTCACGGGGTCGATGAAGGGGGCGACGCAAAAGCATTTGGCCAAGGTCAATTTGAAAGGCCAAATGACCCTGCTCGACGAGCGCCCCGGCACCCACTCCGCCGAATTCTCACGCACCTTCGCCTACCGGATCCACACGCACCAAGACGCGAACACGCCGCCGACCTACACGCTGGTGAACCGGAAAGGCAAGGAAATTCGCGTGCTCGAGGACAACGCGGCCCTGCGCGAAGTGCTCGCGAACTACACGATGTCCCCGAAGGAGTTCTTCCGCTTCACGAACCGCGCGGGCGTCGAACTCAACGGCTGGATGATCAAGCCGGCGGACTTCGACCCGTCGCGCGCGTACCCGGTTTACGTGAACATCTACGGCGGTCCCGGTTCGAACATGGTGGAGGACCGCTGGGGCGGCGCGAACCACTACTGGCATCAGCTCCTCGCGCAGGAAGGCTACATCGTGGCGTGCGTGGACCCGCGGGGGACGCAATTCCGCGGCCGTGAATTTGAGCACAGCACCTACAAAGAGCTCGGCAAGCTCGAGACGGAGGACTTCATCGATTTCGGTCGGTGGCTCGGCGAGCAGTCCTACGTGGACGCGGAGCGAATCGGCATCCAAGGCTGGAGCTACGGCGGGTTCGAGACGCTGCTCTGCATGACGAAGGGCGCGGACGTGTTCAGCGCGGGCATCAGCGTGGCGCCCGTGACGAACTGGCGCTACTACGACACGATTTACACCGAACGGTTCATGCAAACCCCGGAGGAAAACCCGAGCGGCTACGACGACAACAGTCCGGTGTTCTTCGCCGACCTCCTCGAAGGCGAGCTGCTGCTCATCCACGGCAGCGGGGACGACAACGTGCACTTCCAGAATTCCATGGAAATGGTGAACGCGCTGGTCGCTGCAGGCAAGGACTTCGACTTCTTCGCCTACCCGAACCGAAACCACGGCATCTACGGCGGCAACACGCGGTTGCACCTGTTCGACATGATGCTCGATTTTGTCAAGGAAAACCTCTGACGGACGTTGGCGTCCTGAATGATTAAAAAACCGAAACTTCAATCCACAATGAGTCAATCTTCAAAATCGCTTGTGAGCGGCCACCCGCAGGGGCTGATGACGCTCTTCTTCTCCGAAATGTGGGAGCGCTTCTGCTATTATGGCATGCGCGTGCTCCTCACGTTGTACTTGGTCAAATCGTTGATGAAGGGCGATGCTGAGGCGAGCCTCATTTACGGTGCTTACACCGCCTTGATTTACGCGGCGCCTGTTCTCGGCGGTCGGATGGCGGACAAGTACCTCGGCTACCGCTACGCCATTTTGTTGGGTGCAGTGCTGATGGCCATCGGCGAATTCCTCATCCTTGGAGGGAGCGAATCGGCCATGCTCATCGGCATGGGGGCCTTGATTGTAGGAAACGGCTACTTCAAGGCGAACATTTCCACCATCGTCGGTAAACTCTACGAAGACGGCGACCCCCGACGCGACTCGGGCTTCACGATTTTCTACATCGGCATCAACGTGGGGGCACTGCTGGCTACCACCGTCGTTGCCTATGTGGGTG
>CAYMHW010000084.1:0-8855 GCA_964390365.1 uncultured Comamonadaceae bacterium
AAGGCCTACAGGGAGGAACGAAACCGTACACGATCGACCGCCGAACTCATAGGTAAACCGTTGATGGGGAATGACCTCGGAGTATTCTGCGACGAAATCGAAGCCCGCGCTTTGGTCGCGCGTTTCCATTCGCGCAAAGTAGATGCCTCCGACGCGCAAATCGTTGGTCGCATGGGGACAATGCCAACTCGCATCGGCGAAATTCCACTGCACTATGTGTTCAGGGAGGGTGTACTTGTCCCAAGTGCGATCAAGGCTCTGCTGGACTGTAGCTTCGATTTGGATGCGTTGTGCCATGCGCGAAAGGTATGGGATTTGGCCTGATGCATCCCGACGGAAAAGGGGACAACCCTGCGAAAGCGATCACACGGAAATGGTCGTCAACTTCAATTCGGCCCCGAGAACAGCCCGCAGAGCATTCAGTCCGTCCTCACCCCTCACTTCCATTGCGAAATAGGTGCTGCCAGGAAACTCACCTTCGACGAACCGCACCGCACCCTTTTTCCGATGAGGCTGCCACTCGTCTTCGTATTCACGCCAGAGCGCCTCAGAACCGTTCATCGCATCCTCGGATTCAGCGAAATGCACGCGGTGCATCTCCCGGATTTCTTCCACCCCCCATGCAGCAACGTGCTCAGGCTCCTCAGCACCGTCGAAGAATTCGCGGGCCCATTCGCGCAATTCCGATTCATCCATCCAATCGCTCGAGGTTTCGGGGATGTAATCGGTGTAGTATACGGTCCACCACGGTTCTTGAATGCGCCGTTCAACGGTGATTTCAATGGGGTGCGATTCGTTCATGCCAACTTGGACGTTCAGGGGCTTCAGTCGTCTATTTTGACGCCGGGTTTCGAGTAGTCCCGCACTTTCGTGCCAGGCAGCGTGGGGTACATCATGTCGCCATCGATGATGTAGCCCGGCGCTTGGTAATCCCGGACCGAAGTCCCCGGTAAGGTGGTGTAAATGAATTCGCCGTCTCGGACCAAACTCGGTTGCGAGTAATCGCGCACCGAGGTCCCAGGCAAGGTCGGATGGCTCTTGTCGCCTTCGTGCACCCAACCCGGCTGGGAGTAATCGCGCACCGAAGTTCCAGGAAGCGTTTGGTAGGATTCGTTTCCGTCGCGCTTGGTGCACGGCTTGGAGTAATCTCGAACCGAAGTTCCGGGCAGGGTGGGGCATGTCATGCCGTCGTGGGTGGTTACGGTTCCAGCCGGGGGCGTGTTTTGGGCAGCGGATGCCGCACAAATGCCCAGTGCCAACAGCGCAGTGATCCATTTCATTTGATGAATGTCGGCCAAAATTCAATTCAAATCAAGTGAATGCATCAAGTCTGGTAGCCGGGCCTGACTCTGAGGTGACCAGCGTTTGAAACTTAGCGCCGGAATTTCCGTAATTCGAAGCACCATGATTTTCGACAGCCTCACCTTCTTGGTCTTCTTCGCCGTTTCATTTTCGGCGTTTTGGCTCCTTTTTTCCCGAACAAAAGGAACCCGCAATGGTTTCCTGCTGCTCACGAGCTATGTGTTTTATGGCTGGTGGGATTGGCGATTCCTCAGCTTGATCCTGATCAGTTCGGTCGTCGATTTTCTCCTCGGCATGTCCATGGAGAAGGCGAAGGACCAACGGGCTCGCAAGCGGTTGCTCGTGCTCAGTTTGGTCGTCAACCTCGGCCTCCTCGGGGTGTTCAAGTACTTCAATTTCTTCATCGACTCCCTTGACGTGCTGCTCGAGGCGGTGGGGACGAGCGTCGCCGGAGCCCACCTTGAAGTGGTGCTCCCCGTCGGCATCAGCTTCTACACCTTCCAAACCCTTTCCTACACCCTCGACATTTACCGCGGGCGCATGAAAGCCGTCAACGATCCGATTCAGTTTTTCACCTTCGTCGCGTTCTTTCCGCAATTGGTAGCGGGGCCCATTGAGCGTGCGCGCGATCTGTTGCCGCAATTTGGAAATGAGCATCCCGGGTTCGATGTCAGCGCTGCGCGAAGCGGCTTGTTGCTCGCGATGTGGGGACTGTTCAAGAAGGTCGTGATCGCGGACCGATTGGGCTCCGTGGTCGACGCCACGTTCGGAGCGTCGGAGGGGCTCGACTCGGGCTATGCCGCACTTGGACTCGCTTGTTTCGCGGGGCAATTGTATTTGGATTTTTCAGCCTATTCCGACATCGCGCGAGGCATCAGCCGCATGCTGGGATACCGCCTTTCGGAGAACTTCAGGCGTCCTTACTTCGCCGCGAGCTTCAGCGACTTTTGGAAACGCTGGCACATCACGCTCAGCAGCTGGTTCCGCGATTACGTCTACATCCCACTGGGAGGAAACCGCGGCAGGTGGGCGCGCGTGGCGTTCAATGTGATGGTCGTGTTTTTAGTGAGTGGCCTGTGGCACGGAGCCTCGTGGAATTTTGTGGTCTGGGGCGGGCTGAACGGGCTTTTTCTGGTGCTGATTGATCCGTTGCTTGAGCGCTCCTTGCGTGGATTGGGCAAGTTGGGGCGCATGCTCACTGCGGTGGTGGTCACCGCATGTTGGACCCTTTCGTTGGCCTTTTTCAGGGGCCAAACCTTTGAGCAGGCCGGCCACATGCTTCGAGCACTTTGGACGGACGGCACCGGTGTGCCCGCCGAATTGGCGCATTTCCCCTGGAAGTTGTTGGCCTGTTCTGTCGCCTTCTTGTTCGCCGTGGAGGCTGTTCAAGAGCGCTGGGCACAGAGTCCGGAGTTCGTGCTGCAAAGGCCGCGGGCCGTTCGTTGGTCGGTCTACTTCACGCTGTGCATGGCCATTGTCCTCCTCGGTGCATACGGGGTGGACGTCACCGATCAGCAGTTCATTTACTTCCAATTCTGAGGCATGAAACCACTGAGTTCTTTGCAATCCTTCCTCGCCCGAGGTGTTTTAGGCGGATTGATGATACTGGTCACGTTGGCTTTGATGGACCGATGGGCTTGGTTTCAAGAACCCCAGGACCCCAACCCGCACATCGAAAAGCGCTGGTCTTCGCTCCGGAAATTATCCGAAGCCGGTGAACCGGTGGATGTGATCATCCTGGGCAACAGCCACACCTACACCGGCCTCAATCCAAAGCATTTGAGTGCCGAATTGGGGCAAACGTGCATGGTCATGGCCAACAATTCGATGAGTTGGACAGACCATTACTGGACCTTGCGGGAAGCCCTGGAATGGTGCACTCCCCAAACCGTGGTCATCGAAACCTACGGGCTGGATGCAAGTGCTCCGGGTGCCCGCGGCACATCCGTATTTGTCAACCAAATCCGGGCCTTCAAAGCTCGGAAGTCCACGTCCTTGAAGTTTCAAGCCGCGCTGGACCTCTTTACCTTGGACGAATTGGCCATCGGATTGAGCCCCACGGTCCGCAACCACCACTTTTTGTGGGATTCGCTCGAGCTCATCGAAGCGAACATGGAGCGCGGCGCTCCAAGGCCCTTGGCTGAGGACGACGACTTGTTCTTGGGCAGGTTTGTGCGGTTCACATCGGGTTTAAAGGACGAAACGCTGGCGCGCTATGATTCGACGGGCGCCCCGGTTGACGGGGTGAACTGGAAGGTTCATCCGAGGAACATCGATGCGGCGCGGGACATTGCCGCATTGTGCGCAGAGCGTGGCATCGAGTTGATTTGGTTGGCGTTGCCGATGTACCATCGGCACGTGGATGGCTTGGCGGAATGGATGGCGCGCGTGGATTCAATTCGCAACGAGGTGGATGGCTCGATTCCGTTTTTGGACTTGATGACGGATGCTTCCATGAACGAGCGACCGGAATACTTCGAGAACACGTACAAGGCGAATCAACACATGACGTGGCAAGGGTCGGTCATGGCAAGCCATCGCTTGGCTCAATTCATGGATTCGCTGCAGGGACCTGATGGCCTGGATCGGTCAGCGGACACGAGTTGGCACCGGCTGATGCGGCATTCGGAAGGGTTTTATGGATTCCAAACGCCGTTGATGCCGGATTCCAACGCGATGCTGCTGTTCCGAGAAGTGCGGCTCAAGGAACTGGAGGTCAAGGACATCATGCGATACCGCGACCCCATGCTCAGAAACGAGATGGATTACCTGCAGTTCAGGATTCACCGCTGGCCGGAGCATTTGCCGCCGCCAGAACAGGTTCAGTTGGTCAGTACTTGGGAGGCGGTGATTCCGGAACTTGGGCTCACCCGAGCGCCTGCCGCCATGGAATTTACACCTCATTTGTCGGACGAGGACCTGACTGTTTTCCGGTGCGGGATTCCGAGAAAAGTGGACTTGAAACGCCTCACGGATCTCGGGCTGAATGCGAAATGAGCTGAAGGGATGCCCTTACAGCATGAAAAACGCCCGCAACTGCGGGCGTTTATTATTGCGGAGGGGACAGGATTCGAACCTGCAACCCTTAACGGGCGACGGTTTTCAAGACCGCTTGACAGCCACTGTCCACCCCTCCGGGCGGGTGCAAATTTAAGTCATTTCCCTCGAAGTGCAAGCAATGTCCGGCAATTCCTTTCGCGTCATCGAAGTGTCCCGGTCCATGCACCGATCAACTCGATGCGCATACGGGAAGATTGTCCGTTCGAGCGGGATGGCCGATTGATGTGTAGATTTGGCTTGAATGCGATCGACCATGCGCCTCCAGACCTTGTTTTTCCTGCTTCTCTCTTTCCAAGGAATGGCCCAATACACCGTGACCGGGGTGGAGGATTATCCCATGCCGCAACATTTGGTTATGACCAATGCGAGCAGTGATTTCCTGAATGCGCGAGGGCGCTTCATGACCGAATTGGAGCGGAACGGATTCCACGTCATCACCGAGCAGCAGCGCGAGCAGATGTGGCGTTCGGAGCAAGTCGCGGTTCGAACGGCTGCGGCTCTTCACGAAGCGGGGCCCGATGGCCTCAGCGAGGACGAGCTGAAGGACCGGTTGCAAGCGCGTTCGGTCAGCTGGTCCCTTTATGGACAACGGCAAGTGCAGCGATTCGTCGAGCAGGGCGCGGTGCGCTCCTGGGTGGTGGAAACCCCGCGCACGCAGTTTTTCACGAAGAAAACGAACCACTACGCTTGGGAAGAAGGCGCCTCCATTCCGGAAGCCACGTTGGATGCGCCCCACACCTTCCACTTCTTATCGTTCAATTACACGTACCGCGAGTCGATGAGCTGCGGCAACACGTTTTCGGAGATTCACGGAAGCATCAACGAAGTCAGTGGCGGGGCGAATCGCCCCCTCATCCAGTTCGACTTCAAGCAGCCGATGTTGGGCACGGCCTGTCCCAGCACCATCGTCCCTGAACTCGCTCGGCGAATGAAGCCCGATCCCGCGGCACAACCGCAACCGGCGGACATCGACGTCCAGCTGAAAACGGGTCCCGAGGGGCTTGCGGACATCGGAACCTTGATGATTGTTCCTCAACCCGGCGCCGATTGCCAAGGCGTTCAAAGTGCCGACGCCGTGGACCTGTTTGCGCTCGAGCTCATCCAGCACTTCGACATCGTCGACCGCAGCGTCCAGAGCCTCATTTTTGAGGAACAGCAGCTCGCCTTAACGGGCTTGATTCGCGAGGCGGATTTGGTGGAAGCGGGCATGCACGCGGGGGCTCAGGGCATCCTGACCGTCCAGGGAAGTTGCTTGGCAGATCGCGCGTTTTGGAAGGCCAAACTCATCCGCGTCGAAACCAGCGTCCTCGTCCTCTCCGCCATCGGCCAAGACGCGAGCCCGCAGGAAGTGGCCGAGGCCATCGCGGCTGCGCTTTGACGCAGCTTTCGTGGCGAAGGCCGGTGCCGTAACTTGTGGTCATGAAAGGATTGATCGTTTTGGGGCTGTGCGCATGGGGCGTGGGAATGGCGCAGGACTGCCCTGATTTGGCGGTGCTGGGCGTGTGGCAGGATCCGTTTCAGGCGGACCGCATTCGGTTGATTTCCGAGAACAGCTCGACCGATGCGGCGTATGATTATCCCGGTTGGAAGGTGCTCGACGCGTCGGGCAACGTGCTCGCGGAGGAGCAGCCGGATTTGTTCGGGTTGTACGGGGTGAACGTGCACGATTTGCAGTGGGTGGCGCCTTTCGAGGTGCCGGTGGAGGCGCAGGAAGTCACGTTGCAGCTGTGGACGGGTTTCGGTGAGGCGTTGGCGTGCGAGGTGCCGTACTCGTTGGAGGCCCGTTCGTTCGAATGGGCAGGCCAAACCACAGGCGAGTGCCTCCCCGTTCGACTGTCCTTTCAAGGCTACGCTCCTCCGGAGGGAACGGTGGAGGTGACGCTCGCGTCATTGGCGTGGGCGGGGGAGTTTTGGTCCGCCACCCTCAGCGTGAACGAGGGCAACAACTGGTTCACCTTCAGCGACTCCCTTTGCTTGGCCCAAAACGACTGCTACACGCTCGAAGTCGATTGCAATACCGATGACTACGTCCACCTGACCTGGGGCGACGCGACGCTCGGCTTCCCGCATGCCACGTGGACACTGGAGGCCGCTGGCACGACCGTCACCACTTGGGACCTGTACAACGACGATTGCGTGACGGGGTTCGAGGAGGGTGTGCGCACGGAGCGTTTGCTCAGCTCCGCGATGGCGGGTGGAGCGGTGACAAGCGCGGGCTGGCCGTCGGGCACCTACAGCTTGTATGACCTGGGCGGAAGGCAGGTGCGCACATGGAATCACCGGATGAATGAGCTGTTCGATGCCCCTTTTCGGCCTGGTCTGTACCTGTTGGTTGCGCCGGATGGCGTAGTGGCCAAATGGACGGTGCAATGAGCCGGTTGTTGCTGTTTTTGGCCTGCATGGCCCCCATGATGATCAATGCCCAAACCCCGATGCTAACGACTCCGCACGAGCCCCAACACGTTGATAATCCAGACCTTCACATCGAGATTTGGAGCGACATCGTCTGTCCATTTTGCTACCTCGGCAAGCGCCGGCTAGAACGCGCCTTGGCAACGCTGCCAGAAGGCCTGAGCGTTCGCGTGGAATGGAAGAGTTTCGAACTCGACCCCGAGCGGGTGACGCGGACCGACGTGCCGGTCACGCAACTGCTCGCCGAAGAAAAGGGCATGCCGCTCGAACGGATGCAGCAGATGACCGAGTATCTGACAGCGATGGCACGCGAGGAAGGGCTGGAATACGCGCTGGATCGGTCGATTTGGACGAACACGTTTCAAGCGCACGTGCTGATGCATTGGGCCAAACTCAACGGCAAGCAACACGCCATGAAAGAGCGGCTGTTCCGCGCGCACTTCATGGAAGGGGCGAACGTGGACGACCTGGCCACTTTGCTCCAACTGGCGGTGGAAGTGGGGCTCGACGAGGAGCAGACGCGGAAGGCACTGGACAACCCGGACCTTGCCAACGACGTGCGGGCGGACGAGTACGAATCGCGGACCCTCGGGGTGCGTGGGGTGCCGTTCTTTCTCATCAACGGCGAAACCTCCATTTCAGGCGCTCAACCCATGGAAGCGTTTCAAGATGCCCTGCAAGGGGTGCTTTCCACCTTGAATCCCGAGCCCCCTGCGGAGGGTCCGGTGTGCAATCCAGAAGGGGAATGCGACTGATTTCGCTGGGTTTGTTGGTGTTGACGGGGTGCGCCTCTGAAGGAATTGAATTCGAGGTGGTGGCTCCGGGATTGGATCCCTCGGAACGCATTCACGTGGCGGGGAGTTGGAACGGATGGCAACCCGATGCCTTGTCGTTGGAACACGTTGCGGGAGACCGTTGGGCGGGGCGAGGAAGCGCGCCCGACGGAACGCACGAATTCAAGTTCACGTTGGGGACTTGGGAGCGGGAGGGATTGAAGGCGAACGGATTTCAGCGGGAGAATGACCTTGTGGAGGTGGTCGATGGCCGCGCGGTGGTGTGCGACACGGTTTGGGGCTGGAGCGAAGGTCCCGCGCCGAAGGAACCGCAGGGCCAACTCACGGGCACGGTGGACACGCTCGGTTCGTGGGCGCCGCCGGGCCTGCTGCCGCGCCTGGTGACCGCTTGGGTGCCGCCGACGGATTCCATCCACGAGTTGGTGATCCTGCACGATGGGAGGAACGTGTTCGATCCCGCCTCGGCGAACTTCGGGGTGGATTGGGGCGTGGACGACACGCTCATGACGTGGGCGCCGCGGTTGGGGGTGCTTGCCGTGGCCGTGGATTGCACGGACGACCGTTCCACGGATTACGGGCCGGGACCTGAAGGCCGGGCCTACGTGGCGTGGCTCGCGGACGAAGTGGTGCCGGCGGTCATGGAGCGGTATGGAATCGCCCCGGAAACGCCCATCACTGTTGGGGGCGCCTCGATGGGAGGGCTCATTTCGGCCATCGCCATCATCGAGCACCCCGAGGTGTTCGACGCCGCAATCTGCATGTCGCCCGCTTTTGGCTACCGCGACTTCAATTATGCCGACGATTTGAGCGAACGGACGTGGCCGGAGGGGGTGGGGCCGATTTGGATCGACAACGGAACGGTGGGGCTGGAGGCCCAATTGCAAGCGGGCGTGGACGATTTGGTGGCCTACCTCAACACCACCGAGGCGACGTTCACGTTTCAGCAATACCTCGAAGGTCGCCACTTCGAGAAGGACTGGGGCGAGCGGTTTGGCGCGGCGTTCCGGTGGGTGCAAAGCCACCGATGAGCATGCGTTGGATCGTTCTTCTCCTTCTTCTTCCCGTGGCGGCGAAAGCGCAGGAGTGCGCGAGCGCCGCGCTGCAGAGTCGGGAGGCGTTTTTGTACGGGCGGTTTGAGGTGCGGATGCAGTCGGCGGAGGGGAGTGGTTTGGTCAGCAGCTTCTTCCTGTACAACCGGGATGTCAACTGCAATTGGCCTGCGGTCAACAACGAAATCGACATCGAAATGACCGGCAACCTCAACGGATCGGTCCAATTCACCACGCA
>CAYMHW010000085.1:0-4294 GCA_964390365.1 uncultured Comamonadaceae bacterium
GGGTTGTAGTTGCAGGCTGCGGGGATGGTGCAGCCATTCACTTGGAAGCACGTGCCGTTGTCGTCCGTTGCTGCGGGGTTGTATTCCGGGGCATTGGGGTCCGTGCATCCCGCGATTTCCTCCTCGTCGCACACACCGTCGCTGTCCGTGTCGGCGATGCAGTTGCCGTCGCAGTCGCGGTAGGGGTCGGCGTAGGTGCAGGAAGCGTTTTGGGCAATCGTGGCTTCCGGGTCGTAGTTGCACGCCGTCGAAATGGTGCAGCCGGCGCAGCTGGTGAATTCGCACGAGCCGTCGGTTTGGGTGGCTTGCGGGTCGTAGTTGCAGGCGGTCGGCTGGGTGCAGCCCAAATAGTTGCACTGCCCATTGTCCACCGTCGCATCCGGATCGTAGTTGTCGGCATCCGGGTCCGTGCACCCCACGCACGACGTGAAGTCGCAGGAGTTGTCGTTGAGGGTGGCGTCCGGGTTGTAGTTGCAGGCTGACGGGTTGGTGCAACCGGCGGTTTGGCAGGAAGTGTACTCGCAAGAGCCGTCGTTGTACAGTGCCTCGGCGTCGTAGTTGCAGGCATTTTCATCCGTGCAACCGATGCAGCTGAGGTAGTCGCAAGGGCCCTCGACGGTGGCCTCCGGGTTGTAGTTGCACGCCCCGGCGATCATGCAGCCCACCACGTCGTTGTTGGATTGCATGCTGAAGGTTCCGGCGCCGTCGAAGGTGTACACTCCGATGATTTGGTTTGCACCTACGCCCAAGGGGAATATCTGCGCGTTGATGGTGCCGCTGAAGTCGCCATCGGTCGTGAACTGGCCGATGAGCGTCCGCATCGTGGTGGGGTTTGGAAGGCCGTTGGGGCTGCCGTTCAAAATGAACCATCCGCCACCGACGACGTCATCCACGGCGATGCTGCCACCCGAACCCGGGTTGCCGAACGTCATCGTCTCGATCCACGGGCTCGCCAAAGATTGCACCGTGCTGATGGAAGTTTGCGGCGGAACCGGGCTGCCTTCAATGCCCACGGTCACCCAGCTGTCGTAGGCCAAATCCGGGAAAAACGCAATGAACGCCGGGTTCACCAAATCCGCCGTACTTCCCCCCCATTGGTTGTTGTAAAAGCTGGTGCTCGTGGTGATGTAAAGCGGGTTCACATCGTTCCCAAAAACCGAACTCATGAAGTCCGTTTCGTTCACCATGTCGATGTACATGCGGTACGTGGTGGTTCCAGCGATGCCATCAATGGCGTGTTCTTCAACGGTGAGGGTGTAGTCCTGGGCGTTGGCACCGAGCGAAAAAGAAAACAGGGCCCAACAGCCAAGAAGATGCAGCAAGCCATGCCGCAGGGAAAGTGGACGGTTCATTTGGTCATACGATTTGGTTCCGAGAAAGATACGAATTCGTCGCCCTGTTGCAGTGATTCGCCGCACGTTTTCAGGAGCGACCGCAGCAAGGGGCGTGTGCGGTTAATGGGATGTGTGCCTCGGCAGGGTGGTCAGGGAATGCATGCACTTGCTGATGAACGGCCTAAAAATTTGAACGAAAAATGCATTGATTGTCAAGGGTCAAGGTTGCAATGTTTTTAGTTTTGCCGTTATTGGACCAAATCATTCGAAGTAAAGATGCGTTTTGTCGGAGCGTTGCTGTTGGGGCTGTTGCTGGGTCCGCGGGGTTGGGCCCAGGTGGACGATGCGTTTTGGTTTGTGGCGCCGGAGGTGACGAACAGCCACGGGGACGATCCGGTGTTGTTGCGGTTTGCGACGTTCGATGAGGCGGCGACGGTGACGGTGAGCATGCCGGCGGGGGCGGGGGCGTTTCCGGAACAGGTTTTGGCCATCCCCGCGAACGATGCCCTCTCGCTCGATTTGACCCCGTGGCTGGAAGTGATTGAAAACAAGCCGTTTGACGGGATTCATAACAAAGGGCTGCGCATCGTGTCGAGCGCGCAAATCAGCGCCTACTACGAGGTGAATCCGACCTGCGGCTGCAACCCCGACATCTTTGCGCTGAAGGGGGCGAATGCGGAGGGGACGTCGTTTTTCATTCCGTTCCAAACCTTCCTGAACAACAGCTACGCGAACTCGCCATCGGGCTTCGATGTGGTCGCGACGGAGCCCAACACGACCGTGAGCATCACCCCGACGGAGGACTTGCAAGGCGGCCACCTCGCGGGGGTGACGTACGAAGTGTTCTTGCCGTTCGCGGGGTCGACCTATTCTGCTCGGGCGGTGGGGACGTCGGCCGGGGCGCATGCGGCGGGCACGGTCGTCTTGGCCGATCGGCCCATTGCGGTCACGATTCACGACGATTCGGCGAATGGGGCGCCGTTTGGCGGGTGCAGCGACTTGATGGGCGATCAGTTGGTGCCCGTGGACGTGGTGGGGCAGGAGTACATTGCCATCAAGGGGTACTTGAACGGTTCGGATCGGGTGTACGTGCTGGCGACCGAGGATGCCACGGAGGTGTCTGTGGACGGCGTGGTGGTGGCCCAAATCGACGCCGGCGAAACCCATTCCCACACCCTTTCGAACGACGCGGCCTACCTCACCACTTCCGCCCCGGCCTATTTGTGGCACCTCACCGGATTCGGCTGCGAAGTCGGCGGGGCGGTGCTCCCGAGCATCGACTGCACGGGGTCGCCGGAGGTCGTGTTCGTCCGGTCGACCTCGGAGTTCATCGGGTTGAACGTGCTCGTGCCCTCGGGGGGCGAAGGGAACTTCACGTTCAACGGCGATGCAACGATCATCACGGCCACGGATTTTCAGGCGGTGCCGGGGACCGGAGGGGAATGGATGTTCGCCCAAGTGGAAGCCACGGGGTTCGTGCCGCAGTTGGCGGCTTCGCGTTTGGCCAATTCCTCCCACTACTTTCACCTCGGCATCGTGCACGGCGGCGCCTCCAGCGGCACGCGCTACGGCTATTTCAGCGACTACGGCGCCCTCAAGTACCAAGCATTCAACAGCTCCATCGGCGCGTGCGTGGGCGATGAGGTGGCGCTCGAAGTGAGCCCCATCGAGAACGGCCTGTACGAGTGGACGGGCCCCAACGGGTTTGCCGACCAAGGGGAGAGCGTGGTGACGCCGCCCGTCGGCTTGGACGATGCAGGGCCTTACGTGGTGCAGGCTTACTTGGGGGAGTGTGCGATCGAGAACGATACGATTTGGGTCGAGGTGCACGAATATGCGGAGGCGCCGGTGTTGAGTGCGCCGGATTGGCTGTGCGCGGGCGAGGAGTTGGTCGTGGTGGCGCAGGGGGAAGGCGAGGAGTTCGCGTGGACGTTGCCGTCGCAGGCGGGGGCGAACGTGGAGGCGAATGCCGTGGTGGTGCCGTCGGTGGGTCCGGAGCATGCGGGCACGTATGCAGTCCAAATCACCGACAACAACTGCCCCTCGCCCCTGGTCTCCATCGACGTGGCGGTCATCACGACGGAATCCCTGGCCCTCCCCGAACCGGAGCTCATCGAGCTCTGCTCCGGCGCGCCGCTCACTTACGACCCGGACTTGGGGAGCGACCTGACCCTGACGTGGACCTTCCCGACCGGTGAACAGCTCACCGCGCCCGGCGATGCCCTCCTCCAAGTCGATGCCGTAACCTCCTCGAACGCGGGCCATTACGTCGCCACCGGCGAGTTCGCGGGCTGTCCCATGGGCAGCGATTCCATCGAAGTGAGCCTGTGGCCGACGCCGCCCGCGCCCACCCTCACCGGTCCGCCGACCCCGTGCGAAGGGGACGCCGTCACCCTCACTGCCACGGCGTCCGGCGCCGTCACCTGGGTCCACCCCGACGGCTGGGTCACCCCCGGCCCCACCTGGTCCACCGACGCCGTCACCCCCGCCGACCTCGGCACCCACACCGCCTTCAGCACCTCCCCCGAAGGCTGCGCCTCCCCACCCGCCACCTACCTCCTCGAATGGGTGGCGCTGCCCTCCGAAATCGTGACGGATTGGGCCGTCGAGGTGGAGGCGTGTCAGGGGGTGCAGGTGCAGTTGGGGCTGGTGCAATACGATTTGGCCTACGACGTCGAATGGACCTTTGAACCCGCGGACGGCGGCGAAAGCCTGCTGCTCGATGCCCTCACGAGCACCCCGGACTTCGGCCCCGGCACCTACACGATTGACTACGCGACCGGCCCTCCGTGCAACCTGACGGCGACGGGCGTCCTCGAATTCGCCTACGATCCGTGCACCGTGTTCATCCCCAACGTCATCTCCCCGGGCAACGGCGATTCCCGCAACGATGCGTTCCGCATGCCGGGCCTCGGCGCCTTCCCCGACGCGGTGCTCCGCATCTTCAATCGGTGGGGCGG